>CAZPUI010000492.1:0-4394 GCA_964589695.1 uncultured Solibacteraceae bacterium
ACGGCGCCAGGCCGGGTCCTCTGCCTGACCCCACGCAAGGGTCAATCCTTCGTCCAGGAGATCGGGGGCATTCGGGTGGAAGCGATCTACCTGCCCCACGGCGCTCCCGGTCCAGAGGAGAGTCTGAACCATGCGCTTGTGGTGAGTCATGGGGGGTCCAGCTTCTTCCACACCGGTGATATCGACCCCTCCCAGTTCAGCTTCGAGGAACTGCGCGCCTACAAGCTCCCTGAAAAGCGCTTGGATATCGCCTTCATCCAGCACTACTGCCTGGGGGAGGGCATGGCGGACCGCAGGATGGTACAGGAGGGTATTGCCCCGCGTTTCATCTTCCCCAGCCATTACCACCTCACCGATCCCCCGCTGAATGCCACCACCGTGCTGCGCAATTACCCCAAGGCCGTGCTGTTCGAGACAGAAATGGAGAGCTGCACCTTGCCGGATGCCAAGAGTCCCGTTCTGGGCGCCTGGCAGGTAGGCGTGAGCGACTACGAGGCGGTCTTCCTGGAGGATGGAAGCATGCTGGCGGGGCACCACGGTTTCGTGGGCCGCTATTCCATGGATGACCGTTCGGTTCGCTGGGACATCGGCCGTCTTGGCGAGAAGCCCACGAAGTACAGGGGCACACTCATCTCAAAGGACCGCATGGAGGGTACCAAGGAGGAGCCGGATGGCTCCAAGAAAACCTGGTTTGCCACCCGCTTCGGCAAGCCAATGCCCCACTTGAAGGTGGGAAACCCCGCTCCGAGCATCCCGGGTTACGCCAAGGGGAAGGCTAGGGTGGTGGCCATCCTATCCGATCTGGACCCCCTCAATCCAACGGTCCTCCCCCAGCTTTCGGCCTTGGCCGAGCGTCAGAAAGGGATCGTCGACTTCGTGGGTCTGAATGTCTGGGGAAGGGGCCAGCCCATGCAGGCGGGTGTTCCAATCCTTCAGGATTCCAAGGACGACAACCTGGCCCGGCGCTGGTTGATCGCGGCAAGGATCAACCGCTTTCCCACCATGTTCATTGTGGATGGCGCAGGAAACCTGGCATGGGTGGGTCCGCTGAAGGACCTGGAATCGGCCCTGGCCACTGTGCTGAACAGGAAGTGAGATTACATCAAAGGTTGAGGGCGGGATACCTCATGTCATGAGCTATCCTGCACGGGTTCACGGAGAACCCCCATGCGCTGCACCCACCTGCTACCCATGCTCTGCCTCGCCCTGGTGGCCCAGGACCGCCCCATGCGCCTGCCCCAGGATCCCTGCCTCAGCCCGGATGGCAAGACGGCTGTGTTCGCCTGGCAGGGGGACCTCTGGTCGGCCCCCACCGCGGGCGGGAACGCCCTCCGCCTCACCACCCACCTGGCGGACGATGCCCAGCCCCGGGTGAGTCCCGATGGGAAATCCGTGGCTTTCGTCTCCCGGCGCACCGGCACGGACCAGGTCTTTGTGGCCCCCCTGGCCGGGGGCACGCCGCGCCAGGTGACCTTCGATGGCAACGACAAGACCCTGGTGGGCTGGACCTCCGAGGGCTCCGCCCTGCTGGTGATTGAAGGCCAGGACCTGAACCCCCACCGGGTGGAGAACCGGAGGCTCTTCAAGGTTTCGCTCAAGGATCGCAAGGCACCGGAACTGCTCTTCGACGCCTCGCTGGATGGCGCTGCCCTCAGCCCCGATGGCACCAAGGTGCTCTTCACCCGGGGGCGGGCGGAGTGGTTCCGCAAGGGCTTCCAGACCGCCGCGGCGATGCAAATCTGGGTGGCGGACCTGAAGGCCCAACCCGTGTCCTACACGCGGCTCAGTGCCGACCGGCCACATTTCCAGAACGTCTCTGAACGCTGGCCCCTGTGGGCCCCGGATGGCAAGGGCTACTACTTCGTGAGCGAAGCCGAAGGCACGAACGAGGTTTACTACCGCAACCTGGACGGCTCCGGGCTGCGGCGGGTCACCAAGGTGGGCAAGGCCAAGGGGGACGATGGTGTGACCTTCCCCTCCCTGTCCGCGGATGGCAAGACCCTGCTCCTCCGCCACGGCTTCGACCTCAAGGTGGCGGATAGCTCCGGCGGGTCGGCCAAGGCGCTGACCCTGCGGGCCACGGGGGACGAGATGGCCGCCCCCCTGGAGCCCCGGGTGGACCGGTCGGCCACCTCAGCCGCCTTCACCAAGGATGGCAAGCAGATGGCCTTCGTGGCCGGGGATGACCTCTGGGTCATGGACACCGTGCTCAAGGAGCCGGTGCGCATCACGAAGACCACGGCCCGGGAAGGCAGTCTGGCCTTCAGCACCGATGGGAAGAAGCTTTATTACGTAAGCGAGGCCGAGGGCGAATCCGACCTCTACGTGGTGGACTGCCCCCGGGAGGATGGCGCGTGGTTCCTGGGCTCGGGCTTCACGCCCAAGCGGCTCACCCAGGACAAATTTGTAGAAGGTGCCGTGAAGCCCGATCCCACGGGGCGGCTGGTGGGTTTCGTAAAGGATGGCGACCTCTGGGTGATGAAGGCCGATGGCACGGGCGCCAAGAAGGTCCTGGACAGCTGGAGCGGGGTGGACTTCGACTGGAGCCCCGATGGCAAGTGGGTGGTGGTGGCCATGCAGGACACCTCCTTCAACAGTGATATATGGGTGGTCCCCGTGGAGGGCGGCCAGGCCCCCTTCAACCTGTCCCGCCACCCAGATAACGACACCTCGCCCCGCTGGAGTCCGGATGGCACCCGCATCGCCTTCGTGGGCCGCAGGGATGGCGAAGAATCGGATATCTACGTGGTCACCTTGGCCAAGTCCGCGGCGGAGGAAACCGCCCGGGATCGGTCCCTGAAACAGGCCATGGAGGCGCTTCAGGGGCGTGGGGCCCGGCGGGAGGCGCCCCGGGAGGGGGCTTCCCCAGACGCGGCGGCTGGGGCAGGGGGCACCCGACCTTCCCGGACCACCCCCAAGGAGGTGGTCCTCGACTTCGAGGGCATCCACCACCGCCTTCAGCGCATGCGGATGGCGGGCAGTGAACGGGAACTGGTGTGGTCCCCGGATGGGACCCAGTTGGGCTTCACCCACATGGCCTCCGGGGGACCAGGGGAGGGGGAGGAGGACCAGCGTCCCACCCGGCCCACCACCCCCACCCCGACTCCCACACCCGTCACGCCCCGGACACCAGCTTCTCCCACCACACCTGCTTCCACACCGGCTTCCACGGCGGCTGCCGCCGGACCCGCCTTCTACACCGTCACCTTCCCCGACAAGCTCACCCCCACCCAGGTCATTGCCCCGGCCCTCAACGGGCCCCGATGGGTGGAGGCCAACTCCCTGGTGGGCACCCAGGCGGGCGTTCCCACGACCTTGGCCCTTTCCCCGGCCAAGGTGACGTCCCATGCCTTCACGGTGCACACCCAGCGCGACTGGAGGGAGTACCGCAAGGTGGTCTTCCAGCAGGCCTGGCGGAACATGCGGGACGGCTTCTACGACGGCAGCCACAACAACCGCAATTGGGAAGCCATTCGGGCCAAGTACGAGGAGGTGGCCGCCCAGTGCCTGGGGAAGAAGGAGTTCGAAACCCTGGTGCAGATGATGCTCGGTGAGCTCAATGCCTCCCATCTGGGGATTTCCAATGCCCCCGAGTTCCTGCCCGTGGCCCCGGCCGTGACGGCGCCCCGGCCCTTCCACCTCGGTCTGCGCTTCGACCGATCGGCCCCCGGCGAAGGGCTGAAGGTGTCCAGTGTCATCCCCCGGAGTCCCGCCAGCCTCCAGCGCAGCCTGGTGAAGCCCGGGGAGCGCCTGATGGCCATCGATGGCACCAAGGTGGACCGGACCACGGACCTTTCGGAACTCCTGACCCTGCCCGAAGTTCGGGACTTGGCCCTCACGGTGGCGGATGTCGCCGGGGCCACCCGAACGGTGACCCTGCGCCCGGTAGCCTCCGTGGCGGAACTGCTCTACCCCGAGTGGGTGGAGGCCAATCGCGCGGAGGTGGAGAAGCTCAGCGGTGGCAAGTTGGGCTATCTCCACATCAAGGGCATGGACATGCCCAGCTTCCGGCAGTTCGAGGAGGACCTCTACCATGCCGGGTTCGGGAAGGAGGGCCTGATCATCGACGTGCGGTTCAATGGCGGCGGGAGCACGGCGGACCATGTGCTCACGGCCCTCACCCAGCCTGTGCACGCCATCACCGTGCCCCGGGGCGGCCAGCCCGGGTACCCCCAGGACCGCATGGTCTACGCCACCTGGACCAAGCCCATCGTCATGATGTGCAACGAGTTCAGTTTCTCCAACGCCGAGATCATCAGCCACGCCGTGAAGACCCTTGGTAGGGGGCGCGTGGTGGGCATGCGCACCGCCGGTGGGGTGATCAGCCCCGGTTCCGCCACCCTCCAGGACGGCAGCACCCTGCGCATGCCCACCCGGGGTTGGTACCTGCGGGG
>CAZPUI010000493.1:0-4389 GCA_964589695.1 uncultured Solibacteraceae bacterium
TCCAGCATCCGCCCCGGAAGTGGCAGGAGCAGAGCTTTGCCACCCTCCGGAGCCAGAGCCTGAAGCAGCTCTTCGGAATCTTCGTGGAGGAGATGGAACACCCCGAGGGGGTCCAGCTCATGACCCGGGAGCTCTTCCTCATCCTCATGGGGGCCGAACTCCAGCGTTTGACGGAAAAAGAGGACCGGGGTCGCTTCCCCTACCGCCTGAGCCGCTCCACGCTCCAGCTGGTGCTGGACCACATGGAGGCCCACCTCGGCGCCCAGAACAGCGTGCCGGACCTGGCCAAGCTGGCGCGGTGCACCCCGGACCATTTCATCCGCCTCTTCCGGGAGGCCACCAGCACCACGCCCCACCAGTGCCTGATCGAGCGCCGCCTCCAGCGGGCCGTCCAGATGCTCAGCGATGGCGAGCGCCCCTCGGAAGTGGCCGAGGGCCTGGGCTTCTACGACGCCAGCGCCTTCACCCAGGCCTTCAAGCGCCGCTTCAACGTGCCCCCCAGCAAGTACGCCCAGGAAGCCTACGACCGGCAGTTCAAGAAGAGCTAAAAAAGGAATGGGGGCTGGCGCCCCCCTTCCTGGCGTTTGGACATTTCAAACTCCCAAGCTCCTTGATCTGCCAGGCCTTCCACGAGCCAGTTTTGCGAATCACCCGGAATGGGTCCTGTGCCCCATTCCGCGTTTTTCGTTCTCCAGAAAATGATTTCCCATCGGCGATCGTTTGGGGTGATTACAGGTGGGCATTGAGTCTCCCGGTGGTGTCCACGCCACCCGGCTATTCGGCCTTCAGCACGGCCTTCAGGGCGCTGCGGTACTTGTCGCCGATGGGAATCTGGCGGCCTGGCAGCTTCAGCCCTTCGGCCTCCACCACCTCCAGATGCCGCAGGCCCACGATGAAGGAACGGTGGACCCGCACGAAGTCCCGGGAGCCCAGCAGTTCATGGACCTCCGCCATGGTCATGAGGGCGATGAGCTTGCGGGTCGGTGTGACGAAGACGACGTAGTTGCCCGCGCTTTCCACGTACTGCAGCTCCTCCAGGGTGACCCGGTGGAAGTCCGTGCCGCACTTCACGAAGACGGCCTCGTCGGGGCGCTGGCCTTCCAGGCGCTCCCGCGCCCGTTGCGCCGCCTTGAGGAAACGGGGGAACTCGATGGGCTTCAGCAGGTAGTCCACTGCCTCGAAATCGTAGCTTTCCACGGCGTAGTTGGAGTACGCCGTGGTGAAGACCACCAGTGGCGGCTCCTTCAGGGCGCGCAGGAACTGGATGCCCGAGAGGTCGGGCATGTTGATGTCCAGGTAAACCAAGTCCACCGATAGTCTGGGCAGCGCCTCCAGGGCCTGCACCGCATTCCGGTAAGCCCCCGCCTCCTCCAGGAAGGGGATCCGGGCCACGTGGTCCTTTAGGATTTCCAGGGCCATGGGCTCGTCGTCCACCAGGATGCAGCGGATCATGCCAGCTCCAGATGCAGCTCAATGCGGAATAGGCCCGGCTTCTCCTGGATCTCCAGCCGATGGCGATCCGGGAACAGCAGCTCCAAGCGGCGCTGGACGTTGGGTAGACCGATGCCGGGGGTGCTGTCCAGGTTGCGCCGCTGGGGGTTCACGGTGTTCTCGACCCAGAAATCCAGGCTCCGCTCTCCGATCCACAGCCCGATGTGGATGCGCACCGCCTGCAGCAGGCTTGGGGCGTGCTTGAAGGCATTTTCCACGAAGGGGATGAGGAGCATGGGGGCCACCAGCTGCGTGCCCACCTCACCTTGGACCTGAAGGCGGATGTCCACGGGATCTTCCGGCGCGAAGCGAAGGCGCTGCAGTTCCACGTAAGCCCGGAGTTGCTCCAGCTCCCGATCGAGGGGCACCTGTTCCCCTTGGGCATCCTCCACGGTGTAGCGCAGAAGGCGCGCCAGCCGCGCGAGGCCCTCCGCCAGGCGCGGATCCTCGTGGCGCCGGGCCAGTGCATAGAGGTTGTTCAAGGTGTTGAAAAGGAAATGGGGGTGGATCTGGTGCTTGAGCAGGGCCAGCTCGCTCTGGACCTGGCGGGCCTGCATCTCCCGCAGGGTCAACTCGGCCCGGAGGCCCTGGATGCCGTATTTCACCCCCGACGTGAGGAGCAGGAAGACGATCTGCGTCAGGAGCAGGGCGAAGAGGCTGGGATCTGCGAGCCCCTCCTTGGGCTTCGTGAGGGAAGGACCGAAGCTGGCCAGCAGAACCGTGCCCAGGGCCAGCACCAGGGCCAGCCACAGCAGGTAACGCTTCCAGTGTCCCCGGGCCAGGAAGCGGTCCAGTAGGGCGAAGTTGGCGTAGGTCGTCGGGATGTACAAGGCCAGATGCAGGGCGCTCTTCAGCATCCAGGCGGGGTTGCCCAGCTCCTTACTGGCCGTGAGGAGCCAGAATCCGATCCAGGCGCCCAGGTGCACCAGCATGGCCCGTCCTGGCTTTCCTTTGCCGTCCATGGCGCAAGCATGGGCGAAAGGCAGCCGAGGACCAAGCCGCTTCATCCATTCTTTCGGCCCCTTGGTCCAGTGCACCCCGGGTTGGTCCAGAAGCGCGCCGGGAACCCACAGGCCCTTGCTACGGTGAACGCAACCTCAAAAGGAGATGGCGTTATGAACCCACGCATATTCGGCTGGTATTGCATCGGCTTTCTGGCCTTCATGGTCACGGGCGCCCTGGTGGCCACAATCTTCAGTCCGTCCCTCCCGCGCGCTGAGACCGTGGACCAGCTGCTCATCCAACTGGCCCAAGGCGGTCTACGCCAGGCGACCAATCTCGTGGTGTCCATGGTGCTCGTCCTGGGCGTCGGCATGCTCTTTTGCGGGCTCCACGCCCTCTACCAGAAGGCGCTGCCGGCCTTGTCCACACTGGCCATGCTCTGCCTGGGGATTTGGATGACCAGCATGGTGCTGATGACTTCCATGCGGCTGACGACCATGAACGCCCTGGCCCAGCTCCACACCCTGGAGGCCTACCGCCCCACCGTGGACCTGATCCTGAAGCAGCATCTGGCTTCGGGCCTGCACTTCGCGAGCCCCACGCAGCTGACGGGCACCTTGATGGGCGTGCCCATCCTGGTGTACGCCTGGGCCCTGCGCAAGGAGGGGCGGCTTCTCCAGACTGCCGCCGTCTTCCTCGCCCTCGCAGGCGTGGTCACGCTCCTGGACATCCCGACGGTCGTGCTCCGCACCCCATTCATGCGCGTCCTGAGCATCGTCCCCGGACCAGCTCTGCTCCTGGCCATACTTTTCATGGGCCTGGGTTTCCTGCGGCGCCCCCAACCATCACACTGAAGCTGGGCCGGGTCGAGATCAGCGCTGTGTTTTCAGTTCTCGCACCATCACCCACGATGATGGCGCCACCCATCTCACCGGAGGGTCTTCGCCATGAATCCCCTGGAAGGCCTGCAGGGCCTGGCTTCCTCCATCGGGGTGCTCTCCTTGAGCACCTTGGTAGAGCGCATAGGGACCATGGTGGTCTTCACTCTATCTATCCCTATCCCTATCCCCGTGATCCTTGCTTACGGCGGTCATGACGTGGTCACCCTCTCCTATCCCCCATCGAGCCCCTGGGCGCCTGTCGCCGCCGAGTGAAGGAGCTCCGGGAGCTGGCCAGCTTCACGGAAGGAAACCCGGCCCCCATGGAAGCCAGCCTGGCGCCCCAGGACGGGCGCATAAAACCAAAGGGCCAACACGCTGGATGGCGAAAAGATCAAAGAGCGATTTGGGGTGGAGTGTTCGGCTTGGTTGAAGCTATGAACCGGGGGGAGGGCCCCCCCTCCCGGTGGGATCAAGTCGTCCCCAGGTACCTATCGATGGGACTGGTTACAGAAAATGTCCAAACTCCAGAAAGGGGGGCTGCCGCCCCCCTTTACTTTTTAGATGGGCGCCTGCGGCGCCATGGGGCTTGAAGTTTCGCGATCGAGTGAGGGAATCCCACCCTCTCTCATGAACGTGCAAGATCCAGCGTCAACCCGGAATCCTCCCCCCGCACGTTCATGAGCACGTTAGGAGAACGCCACTGTGGGCAGGAACCGCGGGGCCCGCCTGGCCTGGGTGGCTTGCTCGAAGGCGTAGCCGAGGCGCAGCAGGGTGGCCTCGCTCCAGGCGCGTCCGAAGAAGCTGAGGTTCACGGGCAGGCTGAACACGAAACCCATGGGGACGGTGAGGTGGGGGAAGCCCGCCACGGCGGCGGGGGTGGTGCAGCTGAACCCGAAGTGATCGGCCAGGATGGGGTCCGTGAGCCACGCGGGGGCGCCCGTGGGGGCCACCAGGGCCTCGAGCTTGTGCTGATCCATGAGCTTGGTGAGGGCCTGGGCGGCCTCCACGCGGCAGGTTTGAAGGGCCTTCAGGTAGGGGTCCTCCGTGAGGGGACCCTTGGCCTGGGCCTGGAGCA
>CAZPUI010000494.1:0-4386 GCA_964589695.1 uncultured Solibacteraceae bacterium
CCGGCTGGTCAGGACCCGGGCCGAAGGGGGCCGGGACCACCGGGACAGGACCAGGTCCGAGACCCGCCCCTTCGCCGTCTTTCGGCTGGGGGAAGAACGGTTCGCGCTGCCCCTGGAGGAAATCCTGGAAATCGCCGCCTGTCCGCAGCTTCACCCCGTGCCCGCCGCCCCCGAGGCCTACCTGGGCCTGGCGAACCTGGGGGGGGATCCCATGGTGGTGGTGGACCTGCGCCCCATCCTCGCCATGCCCGCCCGGAGTGTGCAGCCCGGGGCGCGGCTCCTGGTGGTGGAGGACGGGACCTCCCGCCTGGGCCTGTACGCCGACGATGTCCAGGAAGTGAAGGAACTGGATCCCGCCCAGACCCGGCCCCATCCCACCCAGAAGGACCATGCCCTCATCCAGGGGGAATGGGTGCTGGAGGAGGGGCTGCTCACGCTGCTCTCCCTTCCCGACCTGCTGAACCACACCGCCCTTGCCCTTTCGGTCTAGACAGGAGTCCCCCATGGCCTGGTCCCTTTCCAAGAAACTCTATGCTTCCCTGGCCGCCTCGGCCCTCCTGGTGCTGCTGGGGGCCTTCCTCAGTTACCGCCAGGTGACCCACCTGGCCGAAATCTCCGTGCGGTCCGACCAGCAGACCGAATTCCTGCGCAAGGCCAACCTCCAGCTCTTCTGGCAGGCGGCCGCCCTGGCGGCGGTGCGCAGCCATGCCCTGCTGCCCGAGGATCGCTTCAAGGCCAACTACCTGCAGGATGTGGAGAAGGAGCTGGAGCTTCACAAAGAGGTGGAGGTCCTCCTCTCCCACGTGGGGGCGGACCGAGACAAGTACCAGGAGTGGAGGGGCAACTACCTGAAATGGAAGAACGAGATCGTGGAACCCTACTTCGAGAAGCATGCCCGGGGGGAGAAGGTCACCCTCCCAATGCAGTACGCCCTGCAGAAGGACCTCCTGCCCCCCTTCGACAACCTCATGAACCGGCAGCGGGAGCAGGCCAAGCTGCTGGACAAGGAGGGCATCGATGCCCGGGCGGCGGCTCAGACGGCCACCCTGGCGAGCGCCCTGCTCTCCATCGCCTTTGGGGCCGTGATCTTTGCCCTCACCCTGCGTCGGGCCAACAAGGAACTGGGGGAGGCCGTCCACGCCACCTCCTCCAGCACCACGGAGATCGCCGCCACCCTCACCCAGCAGGAGCACATCGTGGCGGACCAGGCCACGGCCCTGAACGAGATCAGCACCACCCTGTCGGAACTCAATGCCACCAGCGCCCAGGCCTCGGAGAACAGCGAATCCGTGATGCAGCGGTCCAATGCCTCCCTCAGCACCGTGCGTGCCTGGGGGGATGGGCTCCGGGGGAATGTGGAGGACATGGGGACCCTGAAGGACACCGTGGAGGCCATCGCCCGGCAGATTCTGGAACTCTCGGAGCAGACGGGACAGATCGGCGGCATCCTGGGCACGGTGTCCGACATTGCGGGCCAGACCAATCTCCTGGCCCTGAATGCCGCCGTGGAGGCGGCCCGGGCCGGGGAGCATGGCCGGGGCTTTGCCGTGGTGGCCACGGAGATCCGGAAGTTGGCGGATCAGAGCAAGCGGGCCCTGGAGCGCATCGGGGCCATGGTGAACCAGATCCAGAAGGCCACCAATGCCACGGTGATGACGGCCGAACAGGGGAGCAAGCGGGTGGATGTCACCATCCGGGCGGCCCAGGAGAGCATGGGCACGGTGCAGCACATCGTCTCCACCCTGGAGGAGACGGTGCTGAACACCCAGCAGATTGTGCTCAACCTGCGCCAGCAGGGGGTGGGGGTGCGCCAGGTGACGGAGGCCGTCGGCACCATCAACTCGGGCATGAAGGAGAGCGTGGCGGGCATGGGCCAGGTGCGTACCGGGGTGAAACAGTTGCAGGGCATGGGCGATGGTCTGCGGCGCATCGTGGGCAGGTGAGGTTCCGATGTCCTGGACCCTTTCCCGAACACGCCACGGGGCCCTGGCCCTGTGGAGCGTCCTGGTGCTGGCGGGCCTCTGCGACACCCTGCGCCAGGTCCACCGCCTGGCCCAGGTGGAACCGGAACTCTCCACCCTTGTGGGGACGTGAGCCATGCCCCGCCTCGCCCCCGAAATGCGCGCCATCTTCTCCGCTGAATGCGAGGACTACCTGTCCATGTTGGCCCAGGGCTTCCTGGCCCTGGAGCAGGATCCCAAGGCCAAGGACCGCCTGGACCGCATGTTCCGGGCCGCCCATAGCCTGAAGGGGACCTCCAGGGTCATGGGTTGCGAGGACCTGGCCCGGGCCGCCCACGGTCTGGAGAGCCTCATGGACCGGGTCCGCCAGGGGGAACTCATCCTGGACAAGGCCCGCTTCGACGCCCTCTCGGGGGTCATGGATGGCTTCCGCCGCCTTTTGGTGGTGACCCTGGACGATGGGGACGCCGCTGCCATGGCGGACCATCTGTTGGCTGTGCTGGAGTCCTGTGCCACGGAGGGTGAGCTGCCCGCCCAGGTGGGGATGGACGAATCCTCGGACCCTCCGCCCGAACCCGAACGGGAAGCCCCCCCGCAGCCGGTGGCCCCGCCGGAATTCACCCGTCCCTCCGTCCTCCCCCGGACGGCCCCCACCCAGGGGATGGATGTCCTCAAGGTGCCCATCACCCGCCTGGATGCCATCATCAATCAGGTGGGGGAACTGCTGGTGACCCACCAGCGCATGCAGGGCTATGCCGCCCGCTGCACGGACCTGGCGGACCAGCTGGAGGACGGCCACCGGCGCAAGGGCTCGGCACGGCAGGACTGGAGTTGGCTGGGGCAGGCGGGCAAGGAGGCCATGGCCCTGGCCCAGTCCCTGTCCGAGGAGGAGGCCCGCATGTCCCGGCTCTTCGAGAGCCTGGAGGGCGCGGTCCACCGCACCCGCATGGTGCCCCTGTCCACGCTCTTCGACCAGGTGCCCAAGTGGGTGCGGGATGTGGGCAGCGCCCTGGGCAAGCCCGTGCGCGTGGAAATCAGCGGGGCCGACCTGGAGCTGGACAAGCGCATGGTGGAGGGCATCCGGGATCCCCTGCTGCACATCGTGCGCAACGGGGTGGACCACGGCATCGAGTCCCCGGAGGTGCGGAAGGCCCGGGGGAAGCCCGAGCAGGGCCTCCTGCGCCTGGTGGCCCGCCGGGAGCGGGGGGGCATCCTCATTACCGTGCAGGATGATGGGGCAGGGCTGGATGCGGAGGTGATCCGGACCAATGCCGTGTCCCGTGGCCTGCTGGATGCGGTGGAGGCCTCGGAGGTGGGACTGGATGTGCTGGCCCGCTTCCTCCTCATGCCCGGCTTCAGCACCCGCCAGGCGGTGACGGAATTCAGTGGCCGGGGGGTGGGTCTGGATGTGGCGGCGGCCCATCTGGCGACCCTCAAGGGAGAGCTGGGTATCCACTCCACCCAGGGCCAGGGCTGCTCCGTGTCCCTCTGGGTGCCCCCCAGCCTCACCAGCACCCGGGTCCTCCATGTGGAGGCGGATGGGCTCAGCCTGGGGGTGCCCTCCATGGCCGTGCGCCTGTGTCTTGGGCTGGGACCCGGGGTGGTGCAGAGCCTGGAGGGCCGACCCACGGTGGTGGTGGATGGCCAGCCCCTGGTGCTGGCGAGCCTCAAGGGCCTGCTGGGGGAAGCTTCCACCCGGGACGCTTCCCAGGCCGTGGTGCTGGAGGCGGGGGGAGAACGCATCGCCCTGGGGGTGGACCTCCTGCGGGGCGAACTGGAGGTGCTCCAGAAACCCATGCCCGCACGCCTGGCCCGGTTGGAACCCTTCCAGGGCATTTCCATCCTGGGGGATGGCCGGATCATGCTCCTGGTGGATGCGGCCCAGCTGGTGGCCCGGGCCCGGGCGGGCTGGCGGGGGCAGGTTCTGGCCTCCCGCATGCTGGCGGAGCCGGCCCGGGAGCGCTCGCTCCTGCTGGTGGACGACTCCCTCACCACCCGGGTCCAGCTCCGCCGGATCCTGGAGGCTGGGGGCTACAAGGTCACCCCTGCCGTGGATGGCCTGGATGCCTGGGCCAAACTGGGGACCCAGACCTTCGATGGCGTGGTGAGCGATATCCAGATGCCCGGCATGGACGGGCTCCAGCTCACGGCCCGCATCCGCACCACCCCCACCCTGGCCCACCTGCCCGTGGTGCTCGTCACCACCCTTGCCAACGAGGAGGACCAGCGCAAGGGGCTGGAGGCCGGGGCCAACGCCTACATCACCAAAGGCAGTTTCGACCAGGAACAACTTCTGGAGAGCCTCCGTCACCTTGTGTGAGTCGCCATGATCCGCGTCTACATCGCCGATGACAGTCCCACCGTGGTTCACCTCTTCCAAATGATGCTGGAAGGGGCGCCGGACATCAGGGTGGTGGGCACGGCG
>CAZPUI010000495.1:0-2234 GCA_964589695.1 uncultured Solibacteraceae bacterium
GACCTCTGGACCTCCAACCTGGCCTTCCAGACCCCAAGGAAGGTCACCCAGGCCAATCCCCAGCAGGCGGAGTACCTCTGGGGTCGGCAGGAGATGATCGAGTACATCAACGGGGACGGAAAGAAACTCAAAGCCCTCCTGGCCAAGCCCGAGAATTTCGACCCCAAGAAGCAGTACCCCATGATGGTCTACCTCTACGAGAAGATGACCGACGGGCTCCACCGCCATGTCGTGCCCGCCCCAGGGCAGAACATCAATGTCACGCGCTATGTGAGCAATGGCTATGTGGTGCTGCGTCCGGACATCGTCTACGAGACGGGCTATCCCGGCAAGAGCGCCATGAAGTGCGTCGTTCCCGCGGTGGAACAGGTGGTGGCCAAGGGCTTCGTGGATCCCAAGCGCATCGGCGTCCAGGGCCACAGCTGGGGCGGCTACCAGACCACGTACATGGTCACCCAGACCAACCTGTTTGCCGCAGCGGAGGCCGGGGCCTCCATGGCCAACATGACCAGTGGCTACGGCGGGATCCGCTGGGGCACGGGCATGAGCCGGGCCTGGCAGTATGAAAAGGCCCAGAGCCGCATCGGGGGCACCCCCTGGACCCGGCCCCTCCAGTTCATCGAGAACTCGCCCCTGTTCTGGATCGAGCGCGTGCAGACCCCTTACCTGACAGTCCACAACGATGAGGACGACGCCGTGCCCTGGTACCAGGCCATCGAGTTCGGCACCGCCCTGCGCCGCCTGGGCAAGGAGTCCTACCACTTCAACTACAACGGCGAGAAGCATGGCCTCCGGGACAAGGACGCCATCAAGCACTTCACGGTGCACATGACGGAGTTCTTCGACCACTACCTCCTGAAGGCCCCTCGGCCTGAATGGATGGACAAACCTGTTCCCTACCTGGAGCGGGGCCAACGGGAGATCAACAGCCTCTTCAAGACCCCGGCCCAGAAGGAGGCGGAAGCCAAGGCCGAGGCGGAAGCCAAGGCCGCCGCGGAGGCCAAGGAGAAGAAGGAAGCCAAGTAAGGCAATCCGGGAAGGCGTGCAGGCCTTTCCGTCAGCGGAGATGTGACACGGGGCCTCGATATCGGGCCCCGGGTTTTTTCCTGGCTGGTATCAAGCAACGGTGGGATGTGGGTGGCCTTCTGTGCGGAGTGCGGCCCCGCGGGCGCCCACGGGGCGATGGCGTTGGGGCCTTCGTCACCGCCCGGAATGACAAAAACTGTCCACGGGGTCTTGGAAGTCCTGGCGGTTGTGACATTTCCCAGGGTTTTCCGACTCAAACGCCACGCCTGCGTAACATTCGCGCCGCTCCCTTGACGGTCCCAGGGCCCAGGCCGATACCTGGGACATCCGATCTTTGGGACAGCAAACGCAGGGAAAACCGAGAGAAGGGTTTCCATGCGAGGGCCGCGAGGGCCTCCCGAAGGCAGTGGACGGGGAGGACTCCCGCGCGGTAAGGCCCGGCCGGATGCACCGGTCCCGGGGTCGGACCCAACCTGAAGGAGACAGCCATGACCCGCCCGCGCACCCGCTCGGCTCAGCCTCGCCCTGTCGAAGTGGAGCTTCCCCCCACCCTCACCCCCAATCCCATCCGCAGTCAGGCCCCCGCCGTAAGCCGGGTCAGCAGCCTGATCCTCAGCGGTCTCGTCTATGGGGTCTTCGCCACGGGCGGAATCCTGTTGGCGCGGAACACGGCGGTGGCGAGCCCAAAACCGCCTCCGATCACGGTGCCCATCGACCTTCGGGAAGAAGTGCCGATCAAGACTGCCGTGTTCGTGCCACCACCTCCTGAGCATCGACCCCAGCCACCCACGGAGGCCACAAGGCCGGAAACTTGGGTTCCGCCCGACACTTCCAACATCGTCCCCGAGATCGTCCCCCAGACCTTGCCGAGCGAAAACCACGCCCTGGACTCGCTGTACACCAAGGACATGAAGGTGGCCAAGGATGGCAGCCCCACCACCGATCCCAACCAGCTCATCAAGTCGCACCCCGGCTCCGGTACGGGGCCCAGCACCACGGTCCTCGATTTCACTGCCACGGGCTTGAAGGTGCTTCACCAGGTCGCACCCAACTACCCCATGCTGGCCAAGATGGCCAAGATCCAGGGGCCCGTGGTGCTGCAGCTCGTGGTGGATGGCCATGGCAGACCCTCGGAGATCCAGGTGGTATCCGGGGCGCCCCAGCTCCAGGGAGCGGCCTTGACCTGCGCGAAGGAATGGCGTTTCGAG
>CAZPUI010000495.1:2244-4382 GCA_964589695.1 uncultured Solibacteraceae bacterium
GCCCGCCACCATGAACGGGGAACGGGTCTCGGCCCGGTTCAACCTGACCATCGTCTTCAGGCTGGCCTGAGGTTGAGATCATGGCCGCGGCCCTGCGGCACCCCATTCTGACGGCCGCCCTTGGGCTAATGGCCGGAGCCGGGATCCTGCTGTTGGGGATCCTGGCCTGCGGAGGGGCCCCGGGGGCCGTTCCTGGGGAACCTGGGTGGGAACCCACCGGTGGGCGGGAGTTCAAGGCCACATCCGCGGCCCACCCACCCTTGGGGCTATCCCAGCCACAGCCGGTCAGGTCCTATGTCGCGCGCTATCCCATGCACCCGGGTCTCTCCGGGGGCTACCACCACGCCTTCCACATCCAGCCGCCCCCTGGCACTCGGGACTCGAAGCAGCCTGGGGGCTGCGCGCGACCTTCCCTCCACCGCCTTGGCGGGTGGGCAGAGTACATTTCCCTGCTGCAGAAGGCCCAGGAACGCTCGAAACCCAAACACGCGGTCCCCGGGGTCGAGGAGGGTTCCCACTGATCCCCGCGGAATCCTTGTGGGTCGCAAGTCGAAGGTGGCACCACGACGCAGGCTTCGGTGAGGACGAGGGCGCAAGGCGTGGGAGGATCGGGCGTTGAAGGTCCTCCGGAGGGCCATGACACAATGGCTTCCGGAGGTAGGGCGTGGCACGGGATGCGCGGGGGGTTCTAAGGGAGCAGCTGGCGGCGGGGGCCTTGCCGGAAGTCTGGGTGCGTTTTCCCCGCCAGTTGGGGGATGTCCTCTTTTCGCTCCCCTTCTTCGGAAGCCTCCAGCGCAGCTGGAACGGGATCGCCCAGGAGGCCGGTGCGCGCCTCCGCTGGGTGGCCGTGGGCCATGCCATTGGCGCCGCCATCTTCAGCGAAGCACATCCGGATTTCATCGCCGAAAGCGTTCTGGAGAAGGGTGGGGCGGGGAAGCCTGATCCCTGGCATCTCCTGCGGCGGTGGCGCACCGCCCGTCCCCTGGCGGTGATCAATCTCAGCCAGAGCGTGCGTTTGGCCCTGGCCGCGTGGATGGCCCGGGTGCCCATCCGGGCGGGGGATACGAACAACCATCTGGGGGTGCTTTACCACCACGGCTTCACCTACCGGGACTTGGATATCCACATCGCCGACCGCTTCCGCCCTCTGCTGATGCAGCTCGCGGGGACCGATGACCTGCGGTGGGAACCCATCAGCCCCAGCACCTTCGGGGGGCACGGCGGGGCCGCCAAGCTGCGGGCGGCGGGATGGAAGGGGGAACCCTACGTCTGTCTGGCCTTTGGCACCCGGGGGTACAACAAGCGCTGGTTTCCGGAGGAGGTCAAGTGGCCCCAGCTGGCTCGCCTGCTCCAGCAGCGCGGCCTGGCGGCGGTCTGGCTGGGGGGGCCCGAGGAGCGTGAGCTGGGGGGACGCCTGGCAGCGGCGGTGCCCGGCAGCTTCGACTTGACCGGTCAGACCACCATCCCCGAAGCCTGCGCCCTCCAGCACGGAGCCTATGGCACGGTGGCCGTGGACACGGGCCTCGCCCATACGAGTGCGGCCACGGGCCGTCCCACCCTGACCCTCCTGGGGGGCTCGTACGATCACCTGATCAATCCCTTTGGACCCTATGCCCTGGGGATCCGTGGGCCCGCTGCAGAAACCCTGGAACCCCGGGCGGACTTCGAAACCTGCGGCAACCCCAGCCACCGGGTGAGTGCCCAGCGGGTGCTGAACCTGCTCCAGGCCCTGGCCCTGGAGTGCGACGGGAGGGCCCTCTCGGACATGGAGACGTGCCATGGCTGAGTTTCCGGAAGGGGCCCACTGGATCCGGTTCAACCGCTTCTTCGGCGACGCCATGATGTTCCACGCCGCCATTGCTCCCCTGCGGGCCGCGGGGCTGCCGCTGGTGGCCTGGGGGCCCGCCTGGGTCCTGGACCTCTTCGAGGGCAGCGAGGGCTACCTGGCCACCCAGCCTGATCCCCAGCGGAAGTACAGCCCCTGGAAGGCTTCCCGCTTGCTGCGCCGCCATCGGCCTGCCTCCGTGGTGAATTTCACCAAGAGTGCCCGGCCCCTGGCTGCGGCCTGGCTGGCGGGGGTGCCCCTGCGCCTGGGATGCGGCGATGGGGGCGTCCGCCTCCTTACCACCCACCACGTC
>CAZPUI010000496.1:0-4370 GCA_964589695.1 uncultured Solibacteraceae bacterium
GCGGCCATTGGTGTCGAAGTTGGAACCGCCCTTGCCGCCGCCCATGGGCAGGCCGGTGAGGCTGTTCTTGAAGATCTGCTCGAATCCCAGGAACTTCAGGGTGTCCAGGGCGACGGTGGGATGGAAACGGATGCCGCCCTTGTAGGGGCCGATGGCGCTGTTGAACTGCACACGCCAGCCGTTGTTCACATGGAAGGCGCCCTTGTCGTCCTGCCAGTTGACCTTGAAGCCGATGACGCGCTCAGGCTCAACGATGCGCTCGAGGATGGCGTACTTCTTGTAAATGGGCTCCTGCTCCACCACGGGGGCCAGGGAGTTCAGAATCTCAGTGGCAGCCTGAATGAAAAGGTTCTCCCAGGGGTACTTTTTGCGAAGGGATTCCAGAACTTCGTTGACGTATTGGCTCATGGGGCCTCCAGGGTGGAAGTTGGGGTTATTTCCTTTGATTTCGGCCCTTCAGGTCCTTTTCGGCCTTGGGCTCGACGGCAATGAGCATAGCCCCAGGGGAAGGAAAAGAACAACCTCCCGTTCGGTACGTGATGAAGAGCACTGGATCTTTGACGTTTTTTGCAATCGACCACAGACCACTTTACAAAACGAAAAAAAGGCCGGACTCAGTCCGGCCTTCCCGAGAGCTTGGGGGACTACTTGATCTCGGCAGCATCCCCGCCCTTGGCGAGGTGGTCCGCAACCTTCTTCATGCTGCCCACGGGGAGTTTGAAATACATGTAGATCACCCCAAGGTTGCCATCCTTCTTGGGAGCGACGGTGACCTGCACCACCAGACGGGTGCCGATTTGGAGGAAGACGTCCTTCCAGGTCTTGTCGCCGGCATTCGGCTTCACGGCCTGCACGGTCATCTTGCGCCAGACCTCGTCCGGAACGGCCCGGGCCAGGCGGTAGAGGCCGGCATCGGCCACGGGGCCGATCTTGCTCATCACGACTTCCAATTCGACCTGGCGGTTCTTGTCGCCTTGGTTGGGGAACAGGTCGAGCCTGGTGAGGTCGAGGCCGACCATCTCGGTGGGCAGGGCCGGTAGGGTCTTGAGGGCCACCTTGTCCTTGGCGTCGGCCAGATCCTTCTGGCAGATGCCGGGGGCCAGCAAGCCCATGTTCTTGAGGTCCTCGAGCCCACAGGCAGTGATCTCTTCGGCCGTGAGGGGGGCCTTGATGTCGCCGGCATGCTTGTGGAACCAGTGGATGTTGCCGTACATCGCCTTGGTGTCGAAATTGGCCAAACTGAGGGTGCTGGCGTGCTTCAGATCCTTGCGCACCGACATGTAGCGCAGGTGGTTCAAGATGGCTTCCTCCTTGCCTGCAACCACGGGGCCGGGTGCCTGCACCGGAATGGGATCGGTGGGCTTGCTTTCGCAGCCCAGCATCAGCACTAGGCCAGCCACGGCCGGGAACAAGGCGCGCTTCAGTGACATGGAGCCTCCTCAGGGGGATAAGAACGGGGGGAATCAGCGGCTAAGCTGGGTCAGTTGCCAAGGGAATGCAAGTGTACCCGATCCGAATTGTAGTTGTGGGCCGTCTCAGGGAGGACGGGTGCCGCCTCCTGGAAAGCCATTACCGTGGACTTCTGAGAGCCTACGCCCGGTTGGATGTGACGGAAGTCTCAGAAGCCAAGGGCGAACCGGCCCGCCAGCTGCGCGGCGAGGCCGAGAAGATTCGACAGGCACTGGCGGGGATCCGTACGCCGGTGCTCATGGATGCCACAGGACCGGCCCGCACTTCCGAGGCTTTTGCATCCTGGCTGGGCTCACGCATGGATCGGGGCGAATCCCTGGCCTTCGTCCTGGGCAGCAGCCACGGCCTTGACCCGGAGCTCAAGCGTGAAGTGCCCGAGAAGCTGAGCCTCGGACCCATGACCTTCCCCCACGAACTGGCGCGGGTCCTCCTACTGGAGCAGCTGTACCGCGCGTTCACCATCCTGGGGGGCAAGACTTACCACAAGTAGACCGTTGCAGTCCGGCTGCAGGGATCTTCGCCTGGATCTGGACGCACCTGCGGCTCGGACCCATGCTTCCCCGGGGGTGACCATGGACGCGACGGTTCCACCCATCTTTGAGCAGGACCCTGGGAAGGTTGCCCAGGCCCGCAAGGCCATGGTCCAGGGGCAGCTCCTGGGGCGGGACATCCGCGATCCGCGGGTGCTGAAGGCCATGGAGAGGGTGCCCCGCCACCTTTTCGTGCCGGAGGCCCACCGGGCCCAGGCCTACGGGGATCATCCCCTGCCCATCGGATGCGGCCAGACCATCAGCCAGCCCTACATCGTCGCGTTCATGGCCCAGGCCCTGGATCTGCGAGGCAGGGAGCGGGTGCTGGAGGTGGGCTCGGGCTCCGGCTATGCCCTGGCGGTCCTGGCGGAGCTGGCGGGGCAGGTCTACGGCCTCGAGCTGGAGCCCGAGCTGCACGCTCGGTCGCGGCAGACCCTGAATGAATGGGGGCTCGGAAGGGTCCAGACCCGCTGCGGGGATGGATGGAAGGGCTGGCCCGAGGCCGCCCCCTTCGACGCCATCCTCGTGAGCTGTGCCCCGGAGGAGGTGCCCCAGACCCTGGTGGACCAGCTGGCCCCCGGGGGTCGGCTGGTGCTGCCCGTGGGGCCCCAGGGGGGCGCCCAGCGCCTGCTTCGCATCACCCGGACGCCCATGGGCCTTCGTTCGGAGTACCTCGCCCCCGTGGCCTTCGTGCCCATGCGGCATCCCGTCGCCCGGGACAAGGACTGATTCGCGGTTCGCCCCCCAGGAGTCCGGCTCATCCCTTCCAACGGTGGTTCATCCCTGGGGCCTGGAGGGATTCGGGGAGCGTTCCCACACTGATTCCATCCCAAACACCCCCGTGAGCTGAAGTTCACAGGATTCTTCACACCAGCCTGGCCCCAGGGGCAGGCCCGGCTGGAACTTCATGCCCCCATTTTTTTAAGAGATAACCATGTCCATCGCACGCCTGAGCCTGCAGAAGGAACGCATCCTGAGTCTGGATCCCCACCAGATCCAAGGCGGTACCGCCGAGACGGATCCCTGGTACACCTGGCCCACCGACACCACCCTCACCGCCGGTGCGAGCTGCCAGGCCACCTGCAGCGTGCCCGTGTGCAGTGGCCCCGTGAGCGCTGTCGCCACCCAGTGCAATTGCCCCGTGAACACCCAGAATGCGTGCCCGCCCCCCCGCACCCAGGTGTACAGCCTCTGCCCCAAGCCCTGCGTGCGCTAGACCTCTATTCACGTCATACGCCCTGAGCTCCTGATCGACCTTGTCGAAAGGGAAGGGCAACTGCCTCCATGAACGTGCCTGCGCAAGTCCCTCACCGGGACCCAAGCCCGGCACGTTCATGACTCAGAACCCTTCCGCGAATCCATCCCGGTAGGTGCGGCTGAGGCTGAGGCGGGTGCCGTCCTTCATGAGCACCAGGTGGTCCCCGCTGCTCCAGGGCTGCAGTTCCTGGACGGCATCGAGGTTGGCGATGTAGGAACGGTGGATGCGGCGGAAGCGGCGAGGATCCAGACGCTGGGCCATGGCGGTCATGGTCATGCGCAGAAGGTACGAGTGGCCTTCCACGTGCAGCCGAACGTAGTTGTCCTCCGCCTCGATCCACTGGATGGCGGCGGTGCGGACCAGGACGTAGCGTTCCCCTGCCTTCACCAGGAATCGGTCCGCATGGGCGCGGGCCGTGGCCAGGAGGGGCTCCAGTTCGGGCTGCCGCAGCCCCTGGGTCCGGCGGGCCCTCACCCAGGTGCGGGCCCGGTCCAGGGCGCGGGCAAAGCGCTCCGGTTGCACCGGTTTCAGCACATAGTCCAGGGCCTGGGCTTCGAAGGCCGCATGGGCATGTTCCCCGAAGGCCGTGATGAAAAGCGTGGTGGGCATGCGGTCCACCCCCACGGCCTCCACCACGCCAAAACCATCCAGCTCGGGCATGCGGACATCCAGCAGGACCAGGTCCGGGTTGAGCGCCTCGATGGCGGCCACGGCCTGCAGGCCATCGCCGCAGTTCCCCACCACCCGCACATCCGGCTCCCGGGCCAGCAGGTGCTGGAGGCGCTGTCGCGCCAGGGGTTCGTCATCCACGATCAGCACGCTCAAGCTCATGGCGCATCGGTCTCCGAGAGGGGAAGCCAGAGGCCCGCCAAGGTGCCCTTGCCCCTGAGGCTGTCCAGGCGCAGGCGGGCCCGGCCCCCGTAGAGCAGGGCCAAGCGGTTCCGGATGTTCTGCAGGCCAATGCCCTCCCGTTCAGGATGGTCCATGCCCACCCCATCATCCTGGACCTCCAGCACCAGGAAGCCATCCTGGAGGCGGGCCCGGAGGGTGAGGGTGCCCCCTTCGGCCCGGTCGCTGAGGCCATGCTTCAGGGCATTCTCCACCAGGGGTTT
>CAZPUI010000497.1:0-4370 GCA_964589695.1 uncultured Solibacteraceae bacterium
AAACCCGTCCACCTTGGGCATGTGGATATCCAGGAAGAGCACGTCGGGTCGGGTGACCCGAAGGGTGCGGAGGGCCTGCAGGGCGTGGGCGCAGCTCCCCACCACCGACACGACCCCGGTCTCCTTGAGCAGAACCTCCAGCTCCTCCCGGGCGTGGGGTTCATCATCGACGATCAAGGCTCGAATCATGGCTGGCACTCCCCCAGGGGAATCCGGAGGGTCACGCAGGTGCGCACCTCCGGGACGCAGGAGACCGTGAGCGTGGCGCCGGGCAGGCTGCGGATTCGCTTGCCCACGATTTCCAAGCCCAGCCCACCGGTGTCCTGGCGAGAAGTTTCCGCATAGGCGCCCGCACTGTCCTCCACCTCGAGGCAGGCCGTGGAGCCTTCGCGGTAGGCGTGGATGCGGACCACGCCAGGTTCGAGCCTCTGGGCGATACCGTGCTTGATGGCATTCTCCACGAGGGGTTGGAGGGTGAAGGTGGGCAGGCTCATGGACCGCAGCGCGGGATCAATGTCCAGTTCCACCCTGAGGTGGTCCTCGAAGCGTGCCTTTTCGATTTCAAGGTAGGCCCCCACGTGGGCCAGTTCCTCGTCCAGGGTGGCAAACTCCCCCACCCTCTTGAGGTTCATGCGGAAGAAGCTGGAGAGGTGGTTCAGCAGGCCCCGCGCGCGGGCTGGATCCTTGCGGACGATGGCCTGGATGGTGGTGAGGGCGTTGAACAGGAAATGGGGGTTCACCTGGGCATGGGCGAGTTTCAGTTCGGAGAGCACCAGCAGGTTCTTCTGCTCCTCGTAGCGCGCCCGCAACAGCTGGGCCGAGAGCAGATTCACCAGCCCCTCGCCCAGGGAACGGTTGATGGCCAGGAAGCGCTTTCGGTGGGGCTCCAGCAGCTGGATCGTGCCGATCACCTCCCCGTCCAGCACGAGGGGAACCACCAGGGCGGACCTCAGGGGGCAGGTGGCGGAGTGCCTGCATTCGAAGCGATCCCGCACCCCGTCCAGGAACACCACTTCGGCCCGCTGGATGGCCTGGTGGCTCCAGCAGGAAAGGATCGCGTTCCCGGCGACATGATGGTCTTCGCCCAGACCGATGAAGGCCAGGACCTGGGTGCGATCCGTGATCGCCACGGCCCCCACGCGGGTTTCCTCCAGGATGATGCGGGCCAAGGAAGGCGCCACTTCCGGTGTGAATCCCTTGGCCAGGAGGTTCAGGGTGCGCTGGGCGATGCGCAGGGTGCGCTCGGTGGTGGTGGCATCCACCTGCTCGTAGAGGGCCCGACGATCCCGCAGGATGCTCATGAAGAGGGCGGCTCCCACGGAGTTCGTGAGGATCATGGGAATCGCAATGACCCTCACCAGGGCCAGGGCTTCCGTAAAGGGGCGGGCCACGGCGAGGATGATCAGCATCTGGAGGGCCTCCGCCAGGACCATGGCCAGGAAGGCGAGGCTGGGACTGAGGGCCCCCTCAGCCTCGCCCCGCCGGGAGGCCCAGACCAGCACCAGCCCCCCCACCAGACCTTCCACCGTCGTGGATAGCCCGCAGGCCAAGGCGGTAAAGCCTCCGTAGTGGTAGCGGTGGAGCCCCGCCGTGAGGCCCACGGCCCCACCCAGGCCGGGCCCCCCCAGGAGGCCCGCCAGCACGGGGCCGATGGCCCTGGAATTCGCAAGGGCGCCCTGCACCGGCACACCCAGGTAGGTGCCTGCCACGGAGATGGCGGAGAAGAAGAGGTAGAGCAGCCCCAGATGGCGCATCTGCAGGGGCCTGTCCCGGTACATTCGGAAGGCCGGCGAATGGCAGTAGATGAAGGCCACGAACAGGAAGAAGGCCATCACCTGGATCTGGGTGAAGATCAACTTCAGCACCGGTTCGCCCATGCCCCCTCCAAATCAGCCCGCCCCGTGGGCGGCTAGGCCGGACGGTCGGTCGGCGTGGGGGGTGTCCCACGCCCGGCCCGGTTCCAGTGCGCGTAGAAGGGAATGCCCGTCGCCATCAGAACGACGCCCAGCACCGCCTCCCGCGGGCGGGCGAAGAAGGTCACCACCACCAGGGACGCACAGAACGCAATGAAGAGTGCGGGCACGAAGGGGTAGCCCCACACCCGGTAGGGTCGCTCCCGCAGCGGCTCACGGCGACGGAGGATGAAGACCCCCAGGGTGGTGGCCCCGTAGAAGAAGAACGCCGCGAAGACCAGCATGTCCGTCAGCTGATCGAAGCTGCCGGAGAGCACCAACAGGGAGGACCACACGGCCTGGATCCAAAGGGCCCGGGAGGGGGTGTGGAAGCGCGGATGAATGATGGCTGCGCCCTTCCAAAAGAGTCCATCGTCGGCCATGGCGCAGTACACCCGGGGGGGGGAAAGGATCGTGGTGTTGGTGCAGCCGAAGGTCGTGAGCAGGATGAGCACCGACAGGGCGATGGCGCCGGGGTTTCCCGCGATGTGCCTCAGCACGGCCACCGCGGCGATCTCGTTCTGGGACCGTGCGAGGGCGATGATCCGATCCACGGGCAGAACCACCATGTAGGTCGCATTCACCAGGAGGTAGACGACGAGCACGAGGGCCGTCCCACCGAAGAGGGCCCGGGGAATGTTCCGGTGGGGCTCCTCGATTTCCCCCCCCAGGTAGCCCACGATGTTCCAACCTTCGTAGGCCCAGAAGGCCGCCAGCAGGGCGCCAAACATCCCCGTGAGTAGCGCGAAGCCCCCCGCCTTCGGCACTGCGGAGGCTGGGGATGCGAGGTTCGACAGGGATCCCCCATCCGACAACAATCCGGAGATCACGACACCCGCGAGCCCCAGCATCATCGCCTTCGTGACCCATCCGCTCAGCAGGGAGCCCAGCTTGACGCCCCGGGTGTTCACGAAGGTGAGCCCCAGGATGAGGGCGATGGTGACCAGCTTGACCCCAAGGTTCTGGAAGGGATGAAAAACCTCAAAGACGGACACCGCCTCCAGGCTGGGCGGGCCCTGGGGCAGCGGAACGATGGCGTGGAGGGACTGGGCGAACACGTAGGCGATGGAGGCCACGGCGGCGGACTTGATGACCGCGAAGATGCTCCAGCCATAGAGGAAGGCCATGAACCGGCCGTAGATATGCTTGAAATAGCTGTATTCGCCCCCGGAATTGGCGAGCATGCCCGCCACCTCGGCATTGCTCAGGGCGCCAAAGAGGGTGATCAGACCCGCCAGCACCCAGCAGAGGAGCACCAGCAGGGGCGAACCCAGGCCCTCCGCCATCGGTGCGACCTTCTTGTAGACCCCCGACCCGATGACGGAGCTCACCACCAGAAGGGTGGCGGCCCCCAGTCCCACGGTTCGGATCAGCCTGCCAGGGGTGGACGTCGGAGTCATGTTGGCCTTTTTGGAAGCGAGGGGTGGTTTGCCTAGGTGGACCGACCTCCAATCTACCTGCTTTCCTCGGGCCTTCCCCCGCCCTTGGCACCCCGACGGAGCGTTCTTTGGACCGCATGGATCCGCCCCAGCGCCGGACAGGACCTCGGGGGTGCCGGTGACCGATTTGGCGAGGGAACAGGAAGTCCGAATCCCCGACGATGAATGGGGTCCGCAGTCCGCGTCCCAGGAGCTCCCATGCCCCATGCACACCTGCCCCGGGTGGGCCTTTGCACCACGCCCACCCCCATCGAGCACCTTCGGCGCCTGGAGCGGCGCGTGGATGGCCCCGCCCTCTACCTCAAGCGGGATGACCTCACGGGTCTGGCCATGGGTGGGAACAAGGCGCGGAAGCTCGAGTTCATCCTGGGCCATGCCCTCCAATCCGGGGCGGACCACCTCATCACCTGCGGGTCCCACCAGTCGAACCAGGTCCGCCAGGCCGCTGCGGCGGCCGCACGACTGGGCCTGGGGTGCGATCTCGTGCTCACGGCCCCACCGATCCCGGCGCAAGGGACCCAAGGAAATGTGCTCCTCGACCTTGTGCTGGGGGCGAAGGTGCATGTTGTTGGAGACAAGGGGGCCATGGTTTCCAAGATGGTGGCCCTGGAAAGGGAACTCCGGGAAGCCGGTGCCAAGCCCACCATCGTGCCCCTGGGAGCCTCCTGCGGCGTGGGAGCCCTTGGGTACGTCGTGGCGCTGCAGGAAATCCTCCAACAAGGGGCATTCGACCGCGTGGTCGTCGCGTCCAGCTCCGGGGGAACCCAGGCCGGTCTGGTGGCGGGGGCCAGGGTTCTGGGCTTCCAGGGGCAGATCCTGGGGATCAGCGTCGACCAGAAGGTGGACGACCGCCCAGCCACCGTAGCCTCCCAGCCCAATGAAGCCCTTGCCCTGATGGGCTCGTCGCCCCCGGTTATCCCAACCGAAGTCGACGTGGCAGCCAGCGTCCTGGACGCCCACGCGCCCGTAGGCGCCAGGG
>CAZPUI010000498.1:0-4369 GCA_964589695.1 uncultured Solibacteraceae bacterium
CCCCTTTCTTCGCACCTTTTCGGCCAGGGAATACGGGGCCTTCTTCCAGAACTGGGCGGTGGTCCAGGGGCCCAAGGGGCTGATCTACGCCGCCAACAATTCGGGCGTGCTGGAATTCGATGGGGTCCGCTGGCGTCTCCTCCCCACCGAAAAGCGCGCCCTGGTGCGCACCTTGGCCCTGGGGCTCGATGGACGGGTTCATGTCGGAGGCCTCGGTGAGATCGGTCACCTGGGGGAGGATGCCCAGGGGCACACCCGGTTCGTGTCCGCCCTTGAGCGCCTGGAACCTGCGGACCGGGTCTTTGGCGAAGTCTTTTCCATTGCGACCCTGCCCGAGGGTGTGTTCTTCCAGTCCTTCGACCGCCTCATCTGCCTGGGGTCCCAGCGGGTGCGCGCCTGGAAACCGAAGGGCGCCTTCATGCGGGCCTTTGCGGTGAACCAACGGTTGTACGTCCAGGACAAGGGACACGGGCTGTTCATTCTGGAAGGGGAAGCGCTCATGCCCCTGCCCGGGGGGGCGCGTCTCGCCCAGGAACCCCTCACCGGCATGGCGGCCTGGGACCAGGGCAAGCTGCTACTGGCCACCCAGACGCAGGGGTTTTTCCTCTATGACGGTACCTCGGTGGTGCCCTTTTCCACCTCCCTGGATGCCCGGCTGAAGGATGCTCGCATCAACCACATTCTGGTGCTCAGCGATGGAAGCCTGGGCATCGCCACCCACGCCCAGGGGCTCCTGAGGATGTCCCGGGAGGGGGGGCTGCTCGGGCAGGTGGACAAGACCCAGGGCCTGCCCATCAACTCCGTGAAGCACCTTTGTTTGGACGCCCAGAACGGCCTTTGGATGGCCCTGGGCCGGGGGTTGGCCCGGGTGGAGATATTGGCCCCGGCCACGCGGTTCGATGAGCGCCGGGGCCTCCCGGGCACGGTTTTTTCCATCCATCGCCACCAGGGGCGCCTGTACGCGGGGACGGACCAGGGGCTCTTCCGTCTTGGGACGGGGGACATGGCGCGTTTCGAACCCTTGGGGGGCATTCGGGAAAACACCTGGAGCTACGTGTCCTGGGGGGATCGGCTGCTGGTGGCCAATACCGGCGGGCTCTTCGAGGTCGTGGGGGAGGGGTTGAACCTGGTGTGGAAAGGTAGCTCCTTCCCTTACCTTCTCAAGCGTTCCATTCGGGACCCCAACCGCCTCTACCTTTGCCTCCAGCGGGGTTTGGCCTCCCTCCGCTTCGAGGGGGGACGCTGGATCGACGAGGGCATGGTCTTCGACCACCCGGTCCATGTGCGCAGCCTGGTGGAGACACCCGATGGGGAGCTTTGGCTGGGGACCTACGCCCAGGGGGTCCTTCGGCTCCGGCTCCAGGAGGGGGCCAAGCCCTTGGTCTTCCGCTACGGGGTGGAGCAGGGGCTGCCCTCCCTGAACCATACCTATGTCCACCAGTTCTCCTGTGGTTTCAAGGTTTCCTCCCACCAGGGCATCTACCGCCACCGGCCTGACCAGGACCGGTTCGAGCCCGATCCGGCCTTCGCGGGTCTCTTTCCCGAAGGACCGCGGTGGGTCTACGCCCTGCGGGAGGACCGGCAGGGACGGATCTGGATGCACACCCACGACGAGACGAAGGGGGCCAGTGCCTCCGGGGCTGCGGTACCCCAGGGCGGAGGGACCTTTCGGTGGGAGGGAACCGACTGCAGCCGTTTCTCCGGGGCCTGGGTGGACGATATCTACCTGGACCAGGACGAGGTGCTGTGGTTCGGCAGTTCCGAGGGACTGGTGCGCCTGGACCGTTCCGTGCCCAACGCCTACACGCGCCCCTTTGCGACCCTCCTGCGCAGCCTCCACAGCGACCGGGGAAGCACGGACACGGAGTGGCTGAGCCCCGACCTGGACGACGTGCCCCACATCCCCCATGCCCTCAACCGGCTCCACTTTGAATTCGCCGCTCCAACCTTCGACCTGGAGTCCGCCACCCGCTACCAAGTGTTCCTGGAGGGATTCGAGCAGGACTGGTCCCCCTGGTCGGAAGAACCCCTCAAGGAGTATTCCAACCTGTCGGAAGGGAACTACCGCTTCCGGGTCCGTGCCCGGAACCTTTATGGGCAGGTGGGCGTGGAGGCCAGCCATGCCTTCCGGATCCTCCCCCCCTGGTACCGCACCTGGTGGGCCCTGGCCTCCTACGTCCTGGGGCTGGGCGGTTGCGTGTGGGGACTGCTGCGGTTGCGGCTGCGGGCCCTGGAGCACGAGAAGACCTTGCTGGAGGCGAAGGTGGCGGAACGGACCGCGGCCCTGGCCCAGAAGACCACACAGCTGGATCGGATCAATACCATTGTGAAGACCATCAACGAGAACGTGGATTTCCGGGACCTGCTGGCTTCGGTGCTCTGGGAGACCCGCAGCATCCAGGGTGTGGACAAGGCCTCGGCCCTGACCTGGGACAGGGAACTGGGGGCCTTCCGATTCCTGGCCAGCGTGGGTTGGGACATGGCGGAACTCATGGAGGTGCGCTTCTCGCCGGAACTCGCGGAGGCCCGCTACGTGAAAGGTGCCCGGGAAGTGGCCGAAGATGTGTTCATCCTTCGGGACCTTGCGGAGCGGGCGGGCCACGCCAAGGCGGTGGCCATGGGGCTGCCCCAGGCCATGCTCGTGGTGCGGATCCGCATGGAGGGGCACACCGAGGGCTACTTCATCTACGAGAACATGCACGATGCCGAGGGCTTTACGGCCCAGGACATCGAGCTGCTCACGGGGCTCCGGGACCACATCGCCTCCGCCTTCCACCGGGCCCGGTCGCTCATCGAGACCCAGCGGGCCAAGGATGCGGCCATTGCCGCCACCAAATCCAAGAGCGAGTTCCTGGCCAACATGAGCCACGAACTGCGCACCCCCATGAACGCCATCATCGGGTTCTCGGGCCTCATGCTGAAGATGGACCTGCCCGCCAAGCTGCGGGACTTCGCCCAGAAGATCGCCACTTCGGGTCAGTCCCTGCTGGGACTCATCAACGACATCCTGGACTTCTCCAAGCTGGAGGCGGGGAAGATGAGCCTGGAGAGCATCCCCTTCCAGGTGGGGGACGTGCTCACCAATGTCATCGATCTCTTCTCCCTTAAGGCCCAGGAGAAGGGATTGGAGCTGGTGGTGGACCTCGCCCCCGAGGTGCCCCCCGCCCTGGTGGGCGACCCCCTGCGCCTGGGCCAGGTGATCATCAACCTGGTGAACAACGCCCTCAAGTTCACCCAGGAGGGGCATGTCATCGTTCGGGTGCGGGCGTTGGAGCGCATGGAAGGCCGGGTGAGGCTCGGTGTCGCGGTACAGGATTCAGGCATCGGCATGACCCCGGACCAGGTGGCCAAGCTCTTCCAGGCCTTTTCCCAGGCGGATGCCTCCACCACCCGGCGCTTCGGGGGCACGGGTCTGGGCCTGACCATCAGCCGCCGCCTGGTGGAGCTCATGGGGGGGGACATCCAGGTGGAGAGCCGGGCCGGGGTGGGTAGCACCTTCAGCTTTTCCATCGAGGTGCCCGAGGACCGTGCCGGCCAGGGCCGTGTTCAGACCCTGCCCACGGAACTGGCGGCCCTCCGGGTGCTTGTGGTGGACGACAGCGCCCTGGCCCGGGAGGTGCTGGTGCACCAGCTCCAGACCTTCGGCTGCCAGGCCAAGGCGGTGGAGGGCGGGATCCCAGCCCTGGAGGAGCTGGCCCGGGCGGCCGAGGACGAGCCCTATGGCCTGGTGCTGCTGGACTGGAAGATGCCCGGGTTGGACGGTATCCAGGTGGTGGAACGCATCAAGGCCGAGCCAAGGCTGGCCACCCTGCCCGCCATGGTCATGGTGTCCGCCTTCGGTCGGGAGGACGTGGTGGCCCGGGCGGAGCGGGCCGGCGTCCGGGGCTTCCTGCTCAAGCCCGTCAACCCCTCCCTCCTCCTGGACACCCTCCTGGAGACCCTGGGCAAGGAAGGGCTGACCCGTCCCCTGCCTGCCCCCTCCCTTGCCTCCTCCGCCGAGAACCAGGTGCGGGGCGCCCGGGTGCTCTTGGCGGAGGACAACGAGATCAACCAGCAGGTGGCCATGGAGGTGCTGGGTCGGGCCGGGGTGAGGGTGGAGGTGGCCCGCAATGGTCTGGAGGCGGTGCGCATGGTGGATGCCACGACCTACGACGCCGTGTTGATGGATGTGCAGATGCCCGAAATGGACGGCTACGAAGCCACGTCCAGAATCCGGGAACAGACCCGGCACCAGGACCTGCCCATCATCGCCATGACGGCCCATGCCCTCAAGGGCGACCGCGAAGAATGTCTGGCCGCGGGCATGAACGACTACCTCACCAAGCCCATGGATCCCAATCGACTCTTCGAGGTGCTTGCGGCCTGGATC
>CAZPUI010000499.1:0-4365 GCA_964589695.1 uncultured Solibacteraceae bacterium
TCTGGATCTGGCTGGGCATCGGCCTCGCGGCCTACTTCCTCTACAGCGCCAGGCACAGCAAGCTGGCCCAGGAGGAAGCGGCGAACTGAGCCGGGTTCCACCTCCAACCACCGCGGGCCGCGCATCTGGGTTGCGGTGGTGGATTCCGAGCCTGGGCCAGCCCACCCTCAGAAGGTCCCCTGGATGGCACCCCCGTCCACCTGAAGGCTCGCACCGCAGATGTAGCTGGCCCGTTCGCTGCAAAGGAAGGCCACCACCTGACCCAACTCGGAAGGTTCACCGATGCGCCCCATGGGGATGCTTCGCCGCACACGCTCGAAGTGCTCCTCGTGGCTGATGCCTTCCTTCCGGCACTTTGCCTCCGCCAACTCAACCTGCCGCTCCGTCATGATGTGCCCGGGCAGCACGGCATTCACGGTGATACCCGCCTTTGCGAATTCCGCGGCCAATGTTTTGGTGAGCGCCGAGATTCCCGCGCGCAGGGTGCAGCTGATGGTGAGGATGGGCGTGGGCTGTTTGGCGGCCAGGGACGTGAGATGGACAATGCGCCCCCAACCCCTGGCCTGCATGCCCGGCAGCACCCACCGGCAGAGCCGGACCACGTTCAGGAGCGTGCCGTCCACCCCAGTGCGCCATTGATCCTCGGAAAGGTCCAGGAAGGTGGCCGCCGGGGGCCCCCCTGTGTTGGTGACCAGGATGTCCACCGCACCGAACCTTTCCACCGTCGCCTTGTACCAATGCTCCAGATCTTCGAAGCGGGAGACATCACAGGGCACCGCCAGAACCTCGCCTCCCACCTCCAGGAGTTCCGCCCGGGCCGCCTCGAGGCTCGCCGGTGAACGCCCACAGATGGACACCCGACATCCTTCCTGGGCCAAGGCCAGGGCCGAAGCCTTCCCCAGGCCCTTGCTGGCCGCCGCCACCATCGCCACCCGTCCACGAATGCCCAGGTCCATGAGCCACCTCCTGAGTCCATCGTAGGGTGGGCGCCCCGAAGAGCGCCCATGATCATGGGAAACATATTCAACAAAAGAGCGCCCGGCCAAAGCCGGGCGCACCTGTGAACAGATTATGCCTACTTCTTGATATTGGGGAGCTCCAGGCCGTAGCCCTTCTTGCGATCCTCAGCCTTGAGGGCCAAGGCCACAAACAAAGCCAGCACACCGAAGCAGGTAAAGATGAGCATCGGAATCGTGTAGTTGTAGGCAGGACCACCATCCGGCAGGGTTCCCATCTTGCAATACCGATCCAGCACCCATCCAATCAGGGCTGGAACGCCCATGAGGCCCCAGTTCTGGATGTAAAAGATCATGGCGTAGGCAGTACCCAACTGACGCTCAGGGATGATCTTGGGAACACTGGGCCACATGGCAGAGGGAACCAAGGAGAAGCCGACACCGAGAACGAGGATGGCTGCCAGAGCCACCAGCCAATGGCTCAGCCCAGGGATGGAGAAGATGACGTGCACCACGATGAGCAACACTGAACCCAGAATCATGATGCTGGCACCCTTGCCCTTGCGGTCATACAGATTGCCGAACAGAGGGGTCATCAGGATATTGCCGAAAGGCAGAAGCCCTGGCAGGATGCCCGCCAGACTGGCTTTGACCCCGTACTTCTGGATCATGAGGTCGGAAGCATACTTAAGGAAGGGAAAGACCGCGCTATAGAACAGCACGCAAAGGAGAGCCACCAGCCAGAAGCCCTTGTTCCGAGCGATTTGGAAAATATCGCTGGCCTTGAAGGCATCCTCTTCGCTTGCTGCTTCACCCGTGGCCTCTGACGCATCGAGTTTCTTGTCCATGGAGCAGTAGAGGAAGAACGCTATGAGGCCGATGCACAGCAGCACAACACCAAGGGCCAATGGCATCGGGAGTGAAAACTTGGTAGCCAAGGGCACCGGCAGCATGAGGGCCAGTGCCGTTCCGATACGGGCGGATGCCATTTCCAAGCCCATGGCAAGGGCCACTTCCTTACCCTTGAACCACTTCACAATGATCTTGGACACCGTAATGCCGGCGATCTCCACACCCACACCAAAGATGGCGAAGCCGAGGGCGGCCATCATGACCTGCTTGGGCCAACCGAACAGGGTGGCTCCCGGAATGATGGGCGCACTCACCGCGATGTATTTCATGATGGCGCCCAAAAGCATGAGGATCGTGGCCATGATGCCGGAGAACCGGACACCCTTTTTGTCCAGAATCATGCCTCCAAAAACCAGCATGAGCAGGAATACGTTGAACCAGCCGTAGGCACTGGTGAAGAAGCCATACTGGGCACTGGTCCAGCCAAGCTGCTTCTCGATCATGGGCTTGAGCGGCGCCATGACATCGGTGAAGTAGTAGCCGCACAGCATCGTAAAGCTGACGATCGCCAGGGCCGTCCAGCGGGCGGCCTTGGATTCGCGCAGGGATGTCTTGATCGCTTCGACCATAGGGAACCACATTCAATTCGGCCATCCCAACCGGGAGGGCGGTGTTGATGGGAGGATGGGGGCCGGAGCCCCACCAAGGAGCTTCCACAAGGGAATGTCAACAGCTTAACCAGGAATGGGTCAAACCAAACGGGTGATTCGGTGCACGACCGATTGCCTTTCATGGGGAGTAAAAATGGAGATGCGCACCCTTCAGTTCGACAGCTTCGGAGAGCCCCTGGATGTCGTGAGCCTCGCCAAGGTGCCCCTGCCTGACCCGGGACCTGGGCAAGTTCGGGTCCGCATGAGCCTATGTCCCGTCAATCCCTCGGACCTGTACCAAATTCGTGGCCGCTACGGCCGCCTGCCGGACCTTCCCGCGGTGCCCGGCCTCGAAGGCGTGGGGCGGGTGGAGGCCCTGGGCCCCGAGGTGCCTGCACAGTGGATGGGCCAGCGGGTCGTGTTTCGAGAGATCCAGGGCACGTGGGCTGAATGCTTGATGGCCCCGACCCATGCCCTCGTATCCGTCCCGGACCAGATTCCCGAGGAAGCCGCGGCCCAGGCCATGGTGAATCCCCTCACCGCCCTGGTGATGGTGGAGGAGTTGAACCCCGCACCCGGTGACTGGGTGCTGATCACGGCTCCGGGAAGTGCCGTGGCCCATGGCGTCCTGGACCTTGCGCGAGTGAGGGGCTTTCGGGTCCTGGCCTTGGATCGAAGCCTCAACCGCGCGGACACGTTGCGGGCCAAAGGAGCTTCAGAGGTCCTTTCGACGGAAGACCCCACCTGGTTCCGACAGGCCCGGACGCTGCTGGGTGCCCAGGGCGCGGCAGGGTGCCTGGATGCCGTAGGAGGTCCCCTGGCTTCGGACCTCGTGAAGCTCCTTCGCCCAGGAGGTCTCCATCTCGTCTATGGTGCCCTCAGCCTGCAACCCTTGCAGATCCCCGGCGGGCAGATCATCTACCGTCAGCTGGTCGTGCGGGGATTCATGATTTGGCTGTGGAAACGAGGGGCCAGTGAGGCACGCTTGGCCTCCACCCTGGAGACCCTGTGGGACCTGCAGTCCCAAGGCCTGCTTTGCCCACCGGTGGCCCAGGTCCATCCCCTGGAGGACTTCAAGGAGGCGCTGGCCCTGGCCGAGGCTCGGGAACGCAAAGGGAAGGTGCTGCTCTCCCTCGCATAGGCCACACCGTCAGGCGAAACATTTCCATTCAACCCCCGGCCCAACACCAAGGGCCGCATCCAGAGGGATCGGGCGGCACAACCGGTTTGGGCCACGGCCCCTCATCAACTCCTGCGATCCCCACGCTTCGATCGCTTCTGGCTGGGTCGCAGTCCTTCCCCCACATCCAGGTGGCGTCGCACCGGAGCCTTCTGATCAGTTTCAGGTCCTTGGCCCTTCTTTTGGACACTCAGCCTGATGGGGGTGCCCACGAAGCGGAAGGCCTCCCGGAGCCGGTTCTCCAGGTAGCGCATGTAGCTGAAGTGCAGCCCGCGATCGGTGTTGGCCCGGATCACAAAGGTGGGAGGGCGGATTCCCACCTGGGTCATGAAATAGAGCTTGGGGAGCTTCCCATCCACGGCGTGGGGGCTCATGGCCGTCACGGCTTCCTGCAGGAACTGGTTGAGCCGGGCCGTGGGAATGCGCCGGGCATGGGCTTCCGCGACCATATGAATGTGGTCAAAGAGTTTGGACACCCGCTGTCCCGTGAGGGCGGAGATGAAAATCATCGGGGCGTGGGCCAGAAACCCCAAATCATGGCGAATCTTCTCCTCGAAGGCCAAGGAGGTGTACGTGTCCTTCTCGATGAGATCCCACTTGTTCACCACCAGGATCACGGCGGCCCCAGCATCCTGGGCATACCCGGCGATGACGGCATCCTGATGGGTCACCCCCTCGACGGCATCGATGAGCAGCAGGCTCACATCCGCCCGGGCCATGGCCTGCT
>CAZPUI010000500.1:0-4354 GCA_964589695.1 uncultured Solibacteraceae bacterium
TTCAAATCGTGGAGTCTCCGGGCGGGGGTGCCTGCTTCCGGATCTTCCTCCAGCCATGCATGGACTGCGAGGGTCTCCCAAGCGCCGGACCAGACGGTCAGCTGGCCCGATCCAAGGCTACCCACATTCTCCTGGTGGACGACGACGATGACCTCCGGGCCAGCCTTGTCGAAATCCTGAGGGATGTTCTGCTCTACGAGGTTCTTGAGGCACGATCGGGTGAGGAAGCCGTTCAGGTCTACCTCACCCGCCACCAGGACATCACCGCCATTCTAATGGATGCAACCCTTCCAGGGATTGGGGGTGGGGAGGCCCTGGAACAAATCCGAAGGCTTCATCCCGAGGCGCGCGCCATTCTCTGTTCCGGTTATGGAGAGGACTTTGGGCTAGAAATGGCCCGCCGTCATCGTTTCCACGGTTTCCTGCGGAAGCCCTTTTCATTGAACGACCTCCAAAGGGCCCTCCTGGAGGCCCTGAACGACTGAATTTTGGTGGCTGGCGCGCCCCTCCTGCGACCATTTGAAAGCCGTCGTGGTGATGCTTCCGATCAGCCAAGGGTGACGCAATTCCTCCCACCAGCCTTGGAGCGATAAAGCGCGTCGTCTGCCGCACGCTCGAGGTCGGATGCGGTGATTGAATCGTCATGACGGGCAACGGCGACGCCCAGGCTCAGGGTGACGACCGGGGCGACCTTCGAGGCTTCGTGGGGGATCTCTGCCGACAGGACACTCGACCGAAGCGCCTCGGCGAGCTTCCCAGCGGGTTCCAGGGCGGTTTCCGGCAGGAGAATGGCGAATTCCTCACCCCCGATCCGGGCCACCAAGTCTCCCCCACGCCTGAAGATGCTCTGCATGATCTCCCCAACTGTGATCAGGCAGGCATCGCCCATGGGGTGCCCATAATGATCGTTGTAATTTTTGAAGTGATCTAGATCGCACATGATGAGCGCCAAGGGTTTGGTTGCGCGCCTCATACGACGGATTTCCTCCTGGATCTTTTCGTTGAAGTGGCGACGGTTGGCCAACCCCGTCAGGCCATCCTCGCGTGCGAGTCGACTCAGCAGGGCATTTGCCTCCTGAAGTTTCAGCTCTGCCTGAACGCGTTCAGTCACTTCCTCCACCACCAGAAGCAGAAATTTTTCATTGTGAGCGTTGAAGGATGCGAAGCACGCATGAACCCAGATATGTCTTCCAAAAGTGGTTCGCAATCCCAGTGTTACTTTCGAAGGTTCTCCGGTTTGCACGCATTGTTCTGCCACGAGCAGCAAACCTGAGGTCTTCCACGATTCGATTCTGCGGAAATTCTGCCCAAGGAGCACGTCTCCGGGCGCGCCCACGATTTTGGCCAATGCTGGGTTCGCCAGCACACACTGACCCGAGTTCATTTGGTAGGCAGCGATACCCAGGGGGGATGCCTCGAGCAGCTGCTGGTTCAACTCGACCGATTCCGCAAAGCTGCGCATGTCAAAATCATGAATCGTGGGAATTGAAAATGCCTTTCTGGATTGATTTCCATGGCGCTTGGGTTTCTGCTTCGCGATGGGAACTTGCAGTTTGAGTCTCTGTTCTAGGCGCTCGATGAGCGGGCGGATTTCATCAAGCGCTGGATCCAACGGGTTGGCAGATTGTGGAAGAGTATCATCATTCAATAACGACTCAAGGACCTTGGTGACCGCGGTTAGGTTTGACATGTGAATTTCCATTTTTTGAATTTGGGATGGGTTAGGGCTCATTTGAAATAACTCATCGACGAGCCCTCGGGTGAACCTTAATGCGAGCATCGTACTACCAGATCTGGCGGGAATCGGTGGTTGAGGGATCTGTCTTCGTTTTTGAAGCACAGGAAGTGTACTAATCCAAATGCGCTTCGCGCTGCCTTTGCACACCCAAGGCGAGGGCTGGATTCGCCTTTCGAATCGGGATCCCTAGGCCCGGAGCGCCCAGAGCCCCAGTCCGAGCTGCGCGGCCCCCAGGCCCAGCAGCACCAGGCTGGAGCCCAGCATCAGGCCGCGTTGGACCTTCAACGGCAAACGTCCCGCCTGGGACATGCCCAGGATGAGCGCCATGAGGACCAGGGTCATGGTGCCGTAGAAGGTGACCACCAGGGCGATGGCCTGGGTGGGGGCCGCCTGCCAGGACTTGAGCACGGCTGGACCCAGCACCAGGGCCCAGCCCAGGTAGGGATTGGGGTTCAGGAAGTTCACCAGGACGCCTTCCATGAGCGTGCGGGAGGCACCGGGGTTCCGGGATTCCGACGCCGTGCCCCGCCGCCATTGGCTCAGGGCGGACCAGCCCAGTCCGAGCAGCAGCAGGCCGCCGGCGGCCCGCAGGACGTGGAGGCCCGAGGGGGGAAGGCGGTGCAGCAGGAGCAGGGCGAGGAGGGCGATGGGGGCATCGCTCAACAGGGGCGCAAAGGCCGCTGGCCAGGTGGCCCGCCAGCCACCGCCCAGGGCACGGGTGAAGAGGAAGGCCTGAAGGGGGCCGGGCTGCACACCCGCCGCGAAGGCGAAGCCGAAACCAAGGAGCAGGTGGTAGGTCATGCGACTCAGCGTACCGCAGTCAGGAGGGTGGGGGCAGGCAGTTCCAGGCGCAGCCTGGCTTTCGATCCAGGCTTCAAAAGCTCCCGGGGCCGAGCGGGGGTGCCGGGGGAGCCTGGGCCCGGATCGGGTCCCGGCGGGCCCTGGCCAGCCTCTCCCCCTTCGTTCCTCTGGGGCGCTCCCTTGTGGACGGGGCCTATCCGCGCGAAAGGTGAATTCCACCCCGGGGCTCGGGGCCTGGGGCCCTTATGCTGGAAGCCGGCATCCGGGGGAGACGTGATCCCAGCGCACATCCATTGGCGCAGGTGGACCCTTTGGGTCCTGCTGGCCCTGTGTCTGCGCGCGGACCATGTGTCCTTCGGGCACCTGCCTTCGAGGGTGTTCTCGTCGGAGAACACGGGGCTGCCCATGGCCTACACGGGGCGGTTGACCTTCGACCGGGAGGGCTACCTCTGGGTCTGCACCCAGGAGGGGGCAGTGCGCTACGACGGCCGCACCTGGGTGCGCCTGTCCATGCCGCGGCCCCAGGCTTCCAATTGGCCCCTGGCCATCCTGGCGGCCTCCGATGGCAGCCTCTGGTTCGGCACCTACGGGGATGGGCTGCACCGCTACCATCGGGGCACCTGGCGGAGCTACGCGCCGGACACGGGCTTCCCCAGCACCCGCATCAATGCCCTGGTGGAAGGCCTGGGGGTGGATGGCCACCCTGTGATCTTTGCGGGCACCCATGACCACGGGGTGTGGGGGGTGCGCCAGGATGGCTCCCTGGTGGAGGCGGGGGGCCCCTGCCGCCGGGTGCTGGCCCTGGCCACCTCCAAGGGCGCCCTCTGGGCGGGGACGAACCGGGGGCTCCACCGGTGGGAGGCCGGGCGTTGGACCGCCACCCACCTGGCCACGGACACCGTCCACAGCGTGGCCTTGGAGGGGCCGCGGGTCTGGGCCGGCACGGGTCGCGGACTGGCCCGCTGGACGGAAGGCCGCTGGGAGGTCCACCGGGCAGGGCTCCGGAACCCAGCCATCAAGCAGGTCTGTCCCGCCCCCGATGGTTCCGTGTGGCTGGGGACGGAGGGCGGGCTCCTCCAGTGGAAGGAGGGCCGCTTCACGGACTTCCAGGCCCGGGCGGGGCTTCCCAATCCCGTCATCGAGGACCTGCGGGTTCAGTGGGCGCCAGGGGGGCCCACCACCCTGTGGGTGGCCACCTCCGGCGGGCTCGTGCAGGTGGGACTGGGCAAGTGGGTGAGCTTCCGGCAGCAGGCCGGCGGGCTCCCGGAGAACAATGTCTTTGCCCTGCTGGAGTCCAAGGCGGATCCGGTGCCCTCCCTGTGGTTCGGCACCTATGGCGGGGGGCTGGCCCGGCTCCAGGGCGGGCGGTGGACCGTGGTGCAGCGGGCCGCAGGGCAGGTGATGAACGCCGTGCGCTGCCTGCTGGAGACCCGGGACCCCTGGGGCCGTCCCGTCCTGTGGGTGGGGACCTTCCGCCAGGGGCTTTTCCGTCTGCGGGGGGAACGCTGGGCGCCGGTGCCCACGCCGGAAGCCCTGGAGGGCGCCCAGTGGCGGCAACTCCTGGCCCAGGGAAACCGCATCTGGGCCGCCACGTCCGACGGACTGGCCTGCCTGGAGGGGGAGCGTTGGACCGTGTGGACCGAGGCCTCGGGGCTGCCCCTGCGGGACATCAACCGCATCCGGTGGGCCCCGGGGCCCGGGGGGCGCGAGGTGCTCTGGGTGGGTACCCGGGGGCGGGGGGTGGCCTGCCTGGACCAGGGGCGTTGGCGGACCTGGGGGCTGTCCGAGGGCCTGGGGGCCCAATGGGTGGAGGAC
>CAZPUI010000501.1:0-4346 GCA_964589695.1 uncultured Solibacteraceae bacterium
TAACGCGAACGGACAGTACGGCCGCCTGGGGTGCGAGGCCGTGGAAGCCGCCGTCACGGATCCCACGGGGAGAACCCGCTACACCCTCGGCAGTGTGTTGAACCATGTGCTGCTTCACCAGACCATCATCGGCCTGGAGGCCCAGAAGCAACTGGCGTCCATCGGGGAGCACCGCGTCCACACCCTCATCGGCTGCGTGGGGGGCGGCAGCAATTTTGCCGGCCTCACCTTCCCCTTCATGCGCGACAAGATCCATGGCACCGACATCGACATCATCGCCGTGGAGCCCGCCAGCTGCCCCACCCTCACCCGCGGGCCCTATGTCTATGACCATGGCGATGTGGCCCGCATGACCCCCCTCCTGCCGATGCACAGCCTGGGCCACACCTTCGTACCCTCGGGCATCCATGCCGGTGGCCTGCGGTACCACGGCATGGCCCCCCTGGTGAGCCAGACGGTCATGGAGGGACTCACCCGGGCGGAATCCGTGCGCCAGCTGGAGTGCTTCGAGGCCGCCCTGCTCTTCGCCCGCACCGAGGGCATCATTCCAGCCCCCGAGAGCAGCCATGCCATAGCCATGGCCATCCGGGAGGCCCGGAACGCCAAGGAGGCCGGGGAAGCCAAGGTCATCCTGTTCAACCTCAGTGGCCACGGGCTTATGGACCTGAACGGCTATGCAGCCTACATGGACGGGGCCCTGGAGGACCACGCGCTGAGCGAAGCGGAAATGGCCGCCAGCCTGTCCTGCCTTGCGGCCCACCCCGTACCCGGCTGCATGGCCCTGGCCTGATTTTCAAGTTCGTCCCGGGGGGTCCGAAGAGTCATGCAAGGCCCAGGCCCAGGCCTTCCCCCAGGAAGGCTCAAGGCCGAGCCCCCCAAAGGACCGGACCTCCCATGACACACGTCCTCAGGCTATTCCTGGTCACGCTGTTGGCAGTGGTGCTTTCGGGCCCCGCGCTGGGGGCCGCCGACCTGCCGCCCACCCGTCGCCCATTCCGGATCTATGGCACGGAGACGGGCCTGGACAACATGACCCTGTGGACGGCCATCATCGACCGCAAGGGGTTGGTGTGGGTCGGTCAGGAGCAGACCGGGGTGGCCGTTTTCGACGGCTTCCGCTTTCGGAACTACGGGCTCAAGCACGGCCTGCCCTCCGGGGACGTGGTGGCGCTCCATGAGGATCCAGAAGGGCGGATCTGGGCGGGCACCATGAAGGGGCTGGTGTACTGGGCCGGTGCACGGTTCGAGATTGCCGACCCTGGCCTGGGGGAGGTTCCCGTCTGGTCCATCCAGCAGGGACCGGGGGGTGCGCTTTGGATCGCCACCTCCAAGGGGGTCTTCAAGGCAGGCGAGGATCGCAAGTTCGTCCCCGTGGAAGGGTGGACCTGGGGCGAAGCCTGCACCCTCCACGCCACCCGGGACGGCAAGACCGCCTGGGCCGCAGCCATGGGCAGCGGAGGTCGATCCAAGATCTACCGCTACCAGGGAGGGTCCTGGCAGGCCTTCGAATCCGCCGACGGGTTCCAGAACCAGCGCATCGATGCCCTGGCCCAGGACCGCGCAGGGCGGGTGTGGGCCGCCTCCAACAAGGCCCTGTGGATGCTCCCCCCTGGTGGCAACGCCTTCGAGACCAGTACCCTCCAGAACATCGTCTCCGGCAACAAGGGTTTTCTGTCCCTGGACCGGCTCGGGAACATCTGGGTTCCCACCATGCGCAGCGCCTGGAAGCTGCGGGACAACGGGACATGGGAAGAGCTGGGTAACCGCCAGGGTCTACCCGGAGACTATGCCAAGGCCGTTTTCGAGGATGGCGATGGCACGCTCTGGGTGGGGGGGCTGGGCATCTTCAAGGAACTGGGGCGTGGGCTGGTTTCCAGTTACACGGTGAGGGATGGCCTGCCCAACGATGTCATCTGGGCCATCCATCGGGACAAGGCGGGGAACCTTTGGCTGGGCACCTCCCAGGGGATCGTCTCCAGCCAGGGGGGGCGCTGGGAGACCGTGCCCGGAACCCAGTCCTATGTGATCCGTACCCTGGTTTCGGACAAGGACGGCCGGATCTACGGGACGGGGAACACCCCCGAAGTCCTCCGCTTCGATCCCAAGTCGAAGAAACTGGATAAGTTCCCCGTGCAGGTGGGCCGCCCCACCAAGCGCTGTTTCCGGCTCCTGGTGGACCGGGACAACACGCTTTGGCTGGGCACGGAAGCCGCAGGGGTCCTGAAATCCGATGCCGGGGGATCAGGCCTCAGTTTCACGGCCATGCCCCTGCCTGGCGAACCGGCCCAGGAAAGGGTGGCGGACCTTAGCCAGGATGGCCAGGGTCGCATCTGGGCCTCCTCCCTGCTGGGTGTGGCAGTCCTGGAGAACGGCACCTGGAAGCGCCTGGGCACCAAGGACGGCCTGAAGCACGATTCCATCACCTACATCCGACCCACCCGCAACGGGGACATGCTGGGGGTGTACTTCGAGCCCCTGGGTTTCACACGCTTCAAATACCAGGGCGGCAAGGTCGAGATCATCCAGCACTTCGACAAGACCATGGGCAATCCCCAGGAGCTCTCCTACTTCGTGGGGGATGATGCCCAGGGGCGCATCTGGAGCGGCGGTGGCAAGGGCATCGACCTCTTCACCCCCCAGGGCAACGAACACTTCGGCATGCTCACGGGGCTTTCCAACGAAGATTGCTCGGCCATGGCCTTCCTGGCGGAAGCAAACGGCGATGTGTGGGCGGGCACCAGCGGCGGGTTGATCCGCTTCCAGATGTCCAAGTACCAGGGGCCCCCCAAGCCGCCCCATTCCCTCATCCTGTCCGCCACCTTTGGTGGAAAGGTTTTCGATGTGGACTCCAAGGAACCCCTGAGGGTTCCATCGTCACAGAACGTGCTGGAGGCCACCTTCGCGGGCATCTCCCATCTTGCCGAGGGTCAGATCGAGCACGAGGTGCGCCTGGTGGGGGTGGAAGATGAGTGGCATGCCACGGATATCCGCCTGGCCCGCTACCCCGCCCTGGCCAAAGGGACCTATTCCTTCCAAGTGCGGGCCCGCATTGGCCAGGGGGCCTGGGGCCCGGAAGCATCCCTGGTGTTCGAGATCCTGCCCGCCTGGTACCAGACCTGGTGGTTCCGCCTCCTGGCCCTGGGTGCCCTGGGGTACCTGGCCTTCCTGGGCATCCGCTGGTACATGGGCGTCCTGGCCCGACGGAACAGGGCGCTGGAGGAAGCCATCGCCGCGAAAACCGGAGAGTTGCAGGAGACCAACAAGGCCATGGTGGGACTGGTGGGCGAAATCCAGGGCACGAGCCAGACCCTCGCCTGCAGCGCCATGGAACTGAGCGCCACCACGGACACCATGAACAAGGCCACCCACCAGATCGCCCAGGGCGCCGCCAATCAGCGGGAATCCGCGGAGCGCATGGCCGCCGCCGTGGTCCAACTGTCTGCGAGCATCGAAGAGGTTTCCCGAAACGTGCGCCGATCCGTGACCATGGCCGAGGAGACCGTGGCCACCGCCGAGGCCGGACAGTCGGCCGGCACCAGCACCCACGAGGCCATGGATCGGATCAAGGACACCACCCGTCGCATTGTCATGGCCGTGGAGGTGATCCAGGAGATCGCCCAGCAGACCAACCTCTTGTCCCTCAATGCCGCCATCGAAGCCGCCAAGGCGGGGGAAGCCGGCCTGGGGTTCGCGGTGGTGGCCACGGAGGTACGCAAGCTGGCGGAGCGCTCCGCGGGGGCCGCCAAGGAGATCGCGCAGCTCATCGATGAAAGCAATGAAGCCGTTCAGGTGGGCGCCTCCACAGTGGGTGCCACCGTGGAGGCCCTGTCGGATATCCGTGCCAAGATTCGCCTGCTTTCGGACATGACCACCCAGATCGGGGCCTCCGCCGAGGAGCAGACCCGCACCAGCATGGAGGTGGCCCAGCAGGTGGAGGAGGGAACCCAGGATTCCCTGCGCAACGCCAAGGCCACCGAGGCCCTCACGGGCACCGTGGAGGAGGTCACCCGCACCAGCCACGAAGTGGCCCGGGCCGCCGAAGGCCTGGCCTCCGCCGCCTCCCGGTTCAAGCTGTAGGCCACCCCCAAGACCCCAAAGACCAAGCCGCCTTCAAAGCCCTCCATGGCTTTGAAGGCTCCGGGTCAGCCAATCGCATGGTTAGACCTGTACGGTGGGTACTTGCGTGGCCTGGTGCGGCTCCCCTGGCGCAGGCGAGCGAACAGCTTTCGTGCTCTGGGATAATCCTAGCCGTTCATCTGACGCCCAAAGGGGAATCTCGGGATCGTGGCGTGGGGCGCCATGTGAACCGAGGGAATGACCCAGAAGGTGTTGAAATCCGGTGCCAT
>CAZPUI010000502.1:0-4339 GCA_964589695.1 uncultured Solibacteraceae bacterium
GCTTCCGCATCGAGCTGGGGGAGATCGAGGCCCGGCTCCTGGAGCACCCCGACCTGCGCCAGGCCGCAGTCCTGGCCCGGGAGGATGTGCCCGGAGACACGCGGCTGGTGGCCTATTTCACTGCCGATGCCGATCCAGGTGCCGAGGTTCTGCGACAGCATGTGTCCAGTCGCCTGCCGGAGTACATGATCCCCTCGGCCTTCGTGCACCTGGAGGCCCTGCCCCTCACATCCAACGGCAAGCTGGACCGCAAGGCCCTTCCATGTCCCGAGGGCGAGGCATTTTCAAGAACACCATTCGAATTGCCTCAGGAAGGTTTGGAATCCCGCATCGCTGATGTTTGGAGGGATGTCCTCAAGATTGATAGCCTTGGCCGCCATGATAATTTTTTCCATATCGGAGGCCACTCCCTTCTCATCATTCGGGTTATCGTCCGGCTCCAAGCCATGGGAATCCGGATTACAATCCCAGACTTCTTCGCGCTCCCTACCTTGGCGGGTCTGGCCTCGCGAGCCGAAACCGTTGCCCAGGCACACATTGAAGGCGAAGCTCAGGCCATTAGGGCCCAAGGTTCCCAGCGCCCCCTTTTCCTGATCCATGAAGGCACCGGTCAGACACTTTACGCCCAGGCCCTGGCTCCCTTCCTTCCAGATGATCTTCCCATTTACACCCTGCCCTTCGAGGCCGTTGAAGGGGCCCAGCTTCCCACCATGCAAGGCATGGCCATGCGCATGCTGCCACATATCCAAAAAATCCAGCCCGTGGGTCCATATCGATTGGCTGGGTGGTCCTTTGGGGGACTCCTGGCCTATGAAGTCGCAGTTCAGCTACTTGGTCGGGATCAGTCCGTCGAATTCCTCGGACTCCTGGATTCAACGCCCCCCGAACGCTTTCCGCATTCAGAAGGTGCGGAGTACTCAGAACGAACAGTACTGCTTCAAGCCATCCAGCATCTCGCGCATCAGGATAATAAATTCTTTAAAAAGTTAAATAAGCTGGACCGAAACACAGATAACTTTGAAAGCTTGGTGGACCGCCTGCGCACCCACGGGATCCTGCCTGCGGAGTACAGCCTTTCAGAAATCCGGCACATGCTGAGAACCTTCTGGACCACAGGGATGGCCTCCGGAGATTACGTAATTCAACCCACGGGTCTTCCCGTCCATCTTTTCATCGCCAAGGACAATGCAACTCCCAACCGTCCTGATGCCTGGGTTTCGCACGTAGGTCGTAGCAACCTGCATCCAGTCTTCGTACCCGGCAACCATATGAGCATGATGCAGTCACCGCACGTTGAATCCCTGGGCCGCGCCCTTGCCGAGAAGTTATCGGAGGTCACCCGAACAAACCAGAAGCCCCTCGTCCAAAAGGCATCTCCCCTGGTTGTGCTTCAGCCCGGTCTGCCCCGGATGGCACCCCTTGTGGTGGTGCCGGGAGCTGGCGCGAATCCCGTCAGCTTCACCGACCTGGCCGCCGAGCTGGGGGATCATTGGCCCGTACTTGGCCTCCAGCCCCGCGGGTTGGATGGTCTTGAAGTGCCCCATGCCACGGTGGAGGCCGCTGCTGCCTACTACTGCGAAGCGCTGGAGGCGTCCTGTCCGACGGGTCCCCTTCACCTTCTCGGCCATTCCTATGGTGGTTGGGTCGCCCTGGAAATGGCCCTTCGCTTGGAGGATCGAGGAAGGCGAGTAACCTCGCTAACCCTTGTGGATAGCGAGGCCCCGGGCCATCGGCTCCACGACCACCACCTTCGGCACCAGAGCGTGCTTGAGCACTGGCTTGGTGTCTTCGAACTGATCCTGGACGCGCCTTTGGGCCTCTCAGCTTATGGTCTGGCTCTGATGCCTCTCCATGGACAACTCGCCGCAGTGCATCGCCAGCTTGTGGCCCATGGCTTAATGCCCCGGAAGACCCTGCCGGACCTCCTCAGGGGCCCTTTGGCCACCTTCGCAGCCGCTCTTCGCAGCTACTATGTTCCAAGGGTGCCACGGAAAGGCCCTACCCACGTGGTGGTTGCAGATGACCCCCGCCTGGATGAAATGGCTAACCGGGAGACCCAGGCCAAGGAGGTGATGGCCTGGCGAACTTGGGCCCCAGAACTTGATTCCACACGAATGCCAGGTAATCACATGACCATGCTTAAAACACCACACGTCAAGATTCTTGCCAACCTCCTTGCCAGTTTTTCCTAAAGAGCAGCCATGCCACAGCCCCCATATGCCACTTCAGGATTGAATGCCGTGACCGCATCGACCGGGGCATCCCCCGCTCCATCGGACAATTTAAAAATATGGAGGATGTATGAATTTGCACGTCCTTTCCGTTGGCAACTATTTTTGGCCCTTCTTTGCCTACTAATTGCCACTGGACTAGGGTTAACCTTTCCGAACTATCTCTCGAAAATGTTGGCTGCTGCTGGGAAATTCAATGACATCAAAATACTTAACCAAGTCCTGAAACTGATGTTCGCAGCCTTACTTGCACAGGCGATCTTCAAGTATGGCGAAACCTACCTACTATCTTATGTGGGAGAACGGATTCTCCTTAATTTGCGCACTAAACTCTATAACCACCTCCAAAACCTGTCCCTGGAATTTTTCGCGCGGCAGCAGGTGGGTGAACTTCTCTCGCGATTGAGCAGCGATATTCTGCATCTTCGAAACGTCCTCACAACGCACATTGGTGGCCTAATTAGTCAATCATTGATGCTGCTTGGTTCTCTTGTCATCATGTTTAGGATCAATGCGCGCCTTACACTGTTCCTGTTGACCATAGTTCCACCCGTGGCACTTTTATCATCCTATTTCTCCAAGAGAATCAAACATAACAGCCGCCAAGTCCAGGACCAGCTGGCCATGGCATCTGTGGTCGCGGAGGAAGGATTGCGCGGAGTCCTCCTGGTTAAGAGCTTTGGTCGTGAACGGTACCAAGGCGAACGCTATGTTCAAGCCGTTTCTGGCGCATTTCAGGCAGCAATGCGGGTCGTTCGAAACCATGCGATTTTTCAGTCCAGCATGAATTGCTTGGGATTTGCCGCCCTTGGCGGGGCCATCTGGTACGGGGGGATCGAGGTGCTGGCCAAGCGACTCACCGTGGAGGCTATCACCGGGTTCGTGGTCTACGGGTTTTACATTACGGGCAGCGTTCAGGCCATCTCTAGTTTAGTGACTCAGGCCATTGCATCTTTCGGGGGGGTTCGGAGGGTCTTCGAGCTTTTGGATCTCTCCTCTTCAGTGCAAGATGCACCGGGCGCCTTCGAACTCGCAAGCTGCCAGGGAAACCTCTCTTTTCAGGGTGTGACCTTTGCATACGAGCCTGGAATTCCCGTCATTCATGACCTCACCCTAGATATTCGGAGTGGAGAAGTGCTGGCAATAGTGGGACCCAGCGGGGCAGGAAAAAGTACCCTCATCAATCTGACCGCACGCTTCTACGATCCTACCGAGGGCAGCGTACTGCTGGATGGACATGATCTTAGGACCCTCACCCAAGCCAGCATTCGCAGCCACTTGGCCATCGTGCCGCAGGACACCATGCTGTTCGGAGCCACCATCCGTGAGAACCTGCGCTTCGGTCGGTTGGACGCCACCGAAAAGGAGATGGTGGAGGCAGCAAAGGACGCGAATGCACATGATTTTATTATGGAACTCCCAAACCAGTATGATCATCTCCTCGGAGAACGCGGCATCACCCTGAGTGGCGGTCAACGGCAGCGCCTAGCCATTGCCAGAGCCATCTTGAAGGACCCGAAAATCCTGCTCCTGGATGAGGCGACAAGCGCCTTAGACAACGAGTCCGAAGGATTAGTGCAAGAGTCATTGAATCGATTGATGAAACAGAACCGAACCACTCTGATCATCGCCCATAGACTGAGCACATTAAAGGTCGCCAACCGCATCGCTGTGATCGACCGCGGTCGACTCGTCGAACTGGGAACGCACGAAAACCTCCTGAAATTGGATGGACTTTACGCACGGCTGTACTCCATGCAATTTCGCACGACGGACCAGGAGGGTCTTGGAATTTCCTAACCTAACAACACGTTTTCATCCCGACGCTGGTCCCGCAGCGTCAGGTTAAGTTCGACACGAAACCACACCGCGAGTTATTTGCGATCATTCGACTTCAACAAGAAATGCTTGTATGCCATGTGGTACCGTGAAGAAGCATTCAATCTGATCATTAGCCCAACTTCCGCACCGACCACGCGATTCAGCCCCTTTTCCGGGTCTTTCGCAGGCGTAAGTGCCGTATTATCAATCTGCGATTTTGCAAACTCGCGTTTTAGCCCAACTTCCGCACCGACCACGCGATTCAGCCCCTTTTCCGGGTCTTTCAC
>CAZPUI010000503.1:0-4337 GCA_964589695.1 uncultured Solibacteraceae bacterium
AAGATGAAGCCCACGTGTTCGGCCCCCCAGGCCGCCAGATCGTCATCGTCCAGCCCGTGGAGCACGGCACCACAGACCTCCAGGAACCCAGAGGTGGGGCGATCAATGCCCGCGATGAGGTTCAGGAGGGTCGTCTTGCCCGAACCGCTGGGACCCATGAGGGCGTAGAAACCCCCATAGGGGATCTCCAGGTCCAGGCCCGTGAGGACTGGGATCTCAAGGCTGCCTCGGTAGTAGCTCTTGACCAGCCCTTCGATGCGGATGATGGGGGAGTCGGCCATCTTAGCGATCCTTGAATGCCACAGCCTTGCCCACCTCCAGCTTCACTTCCTGGGGCACCACCAGGAGGGGCAGGTCCGGCGCAATGCCCTTGACCTGGTAGCCAATGGGATTCTCGGCCCCCAGTTCCACCGGCTGCAGCGCAGCCAATCCCTGGGCATTCCGCGTCCAGACGAAGGTCTTGCCCTCCCGGCGCACAATCTGCTCCCGGCCCAGGAAAAGGGTGTCGGAGGTGAAGGGGTCCCCCAGGAAGGTCACCTTGGCCCCCATGTCCGGCACCAGGATGGGGTGCTTGTCCTGAAGGGCCACCCGCACCACCACCACGGCCTTCTGGCGGCTGGAGGTGGGGTAGATCTCACGCACCGTGGCCCGCAGGGGCTTTGCCCCGGGTTCCGCGTCCAGGGCGTCCACCCGCACTTCCGCGGGCATGCCCCGCCGGAGCCGTGCGATGCCCGTTTCGTTCACTTCCACCTCCAGCTCCAGGCTGTTGAAGTCCGCGAGGATGGCGATGGCATTGATGGCATTGGCCCCACCGGCGCTGCCGGGGCTCACGGTCTCGCCCACTTCCGTGAGCTTCTGGGTCACCGTTCCCGCGAAGGGGGCCTTCAGGAGCATGTTCTCCAGGGTGGCGTCCTGGTACTTGATCTGGGTCTTCAGCACGGTCACTTGGCTCCGCAACTTGTCCAGGCTCGCGCGGTCCAGCACGCCCTCCTTGAAGAGCTGCTCCGCTCGGCCGAGGTCCAGCTCCGCCTGGGCCAGGTTGGCCTGGGTCTGCTCCTTGGCGGCCTGGAGGTCCTGGTCCTCGAGCCGGGCGATGACCTGGCCCTTGGCGACCCGGGTGCCTTCCTCGACACCGAGCCAGGCCACGCGGCCGGGCACCTTGGCGGAGAGGGTGGCGCGGTGCCGGGCCACCAGGTACCCACTGGCGGTGAGCACGGGGTTGCGCTCCCCGGCCTTGTAGCGCACGGGACGGGTCACGGCCAGGGTGATGGGCGCATGCTGGGCCACCCACACCATGGCCCCCCCGGCGCCGCCCAGGAGCACCAGGATGAACCAACCCCAGGGGAAGCCCTTCTTGTAGCGTGGTTTTTCGCCTGTTTGCACCATGGCCTTGACCTCAAATTGATATTCCATTTCAAACGATTTGATCCCAGCGCTTCCATCACATTTCGACCAATGGGCCTTAAAAAGCGGTGAACGGCCCGGGGCATTTCACCAGATGATCCAGGTCAGGGTCCCAGAGGATTCATCCCTCCGCTTGACCGTCCTTGCGAAACCGCCAGCCCCTTCGCCTGGGTCACCCATGGAGAACCGGCCACGGCAAAACGCCAGGGACGCACCTGGTCTTCCGCCGTGGCGTAGGGGATGCCGATCCGAGGCCCCCGCAGGACGCCCACCACGGGCTCCGCATGGCAAAGCATGAGCCCGCCCGGCAGCCAAAGGGGCTGGCCTGAATGTTCGAGGCTCACACCCAGGGCCTGCGCCACCCGACCTGGGCCCGCCAGCAGCGTCGTCCCCCGGGCCTGCCCCCGGCGCGATTGGATCTGAGGCAGCCCTGACACGGGCTCGGCGGCCCGGATGAGCACCGCCGCACCTTGGCCCTGGGGACCACAGACCACGTTCAGCATGTGGTGCACGCCGTAGCAGAGGAACACGTAGGCCACCCCACCGGCCTCCCACATGGGGGCGTTCAGGGGAGTGCGGCCGAAGCGACAATGGCTGGCGGAATCCTCGGGACCGCCATAGGCCTCCACCTCGGTGATCCGAAGGGCAACCTCCCCCTGCACCAAGTGCTGGCCCAGCAGTTCCGGGGCCACCACCTGCGCGGGCCTCTCGAAGAAGCTCTGGGGGATCAGCTCACCCGCAGTCCGCACTGCTGGCCCCGAACGAAGGTGGCGCGGACCATGAAGGGATCCCCTCGATAGACCAATCGCGAGAGGACCTCCTCCGGGGGCTCGGCGGGGCGAGTGTCTCCTGCAGGGTCCGTCACCCTGGGTTCCACCACGATGAAATCGGCGTCCTTCCCCACTTCCAGGCTGCCGATGCGGTGCTCCAAACCCAGGGCTCGGGCCCCGCCCAAGGTGGCCATCCAGAAGGCCTGGCGGACCCCCACGGGATCCTCGGGTGCCAGGTCCAGCTCTTGAATCAATTGCTGCCGCTGGTGTTCGGCAAGCTCCTTCATGGCCCCCAGGCGCTCCCTCTGCAGCTGCTGCTGGGCCACCCGAAGGGCCGAGGTGGAGCAGGCGGCCGCCATCTCGTGCCAAAGGCTCAAGCTGGGGCCCGCCCCCACATCCGTGCCCAGTCCCACCTGCAGGCCTTCACCCAACCAGCGCTGCAGGGGCAGGGTCCCACTGCGCAGGAAGGCGTTGGAGCGGGGACAGTGGACGAGGCTGGCGCCCGAGGTTCGGATGAGGTCCCGTTCCGCCTGGGTCAGGTGGATGCCATGGGCCAGAAGCGTGCGAGGGGTCAGCATTCCGGCCCGGCGGTAGACGTCCGTGTAGTGGGCAGCCTCGGGGAATAACTGCTTCACCAGCGCCAGTTCCCCAAGATTCTCCCCCACGTGGGTCTGAATGTAGGCTCCGTACTTGTTGGCGAGCCTGGCCGAGCCCCGCATGAGCTCCATGGAACAGGCTGGGGCAAAGCGTGGCGCAAAGGCATACATCAGTCGGCCATGGCGTTGGCCATGCCACTGCTGGCAGAGTTCCTCGCTCTGGGCCAGGGAGGCCTCGGTGGACTCGGCCATGGGACTCGCCTCACGCAGGTCCATCTGCACCTTCCCAAGGATGGCCCGGATGCCCACCCGTTCCGCCTCCTGGAAGAGGGCATGGGTGGCCTCCGCATGAATGGAACCGAAGGCCACCACGGTGGTGGTGCCCGCACCCACCAGGTCCGTGAAGAACTTGCGCGCCGCCTGGGTCGCCACTTCCGTGTTCTCGAAGCGGGCTTCCGCCGGGTAGATATGCGCCTGAAGCCAAGGGAGCAGCTCCTCGCCCCCCCGGGCCACAGCCTCGTACTGGGGCACATGGGTGTGCAGATCGATGAGGCCAGGCAGGATCCACCGGGGACGAGCATCCAGGATGACCACCCCAGGGTGGCGGGCTTCGACCTCGGCGAAGGGGCCCAGGTCGGCAATGCGGCCATCGTCATCCAGCAGGATGGCCCCATCCTCCACGAAACTCATGGAATGGGGGCCGAGAGGATTCAAAAGGCGGGCACGGTAGAGCACGGAGGTTTTTTCCCCATCGAAAGACCCAGGACACAGCGAGAAACGGCGACAACGGTCGACGATACCATCACCCCGGGAACCCAAACCAAAGGAAAAGGCCGGGGATCGCTCCCCGGCCTTGGTGCTCGCAGACTCCAGGTGGAACTAGACCAGGCCCTGGGCGACCATGCTGTCGGCGACCTTGAGGAAGCCGGCGATGTTGGCGCCGTTCACGTAGTTGCCGGGGGTGCCGAAGCGGTTGGCGGCGGCCACGCAGCTGTTGTGGATGTTGATCATGATCTGGTGCAGGCGGGCGTCCACTTCCTCGCGGGTCCAGCCGAGGCGGATGGAGTTCTGGCTCATTTCGAGGCCCGAGGTGGCCACGCCGCCGGCGTTGGCGGCCTTGCCGGGGGCGTACAGGATCTTGTCGGTGTTCGCCATGAAGAACTCCACGGCCTCCAGGGTGGAGGACATGTTGGAACCTTCGGCCACGACCTTGCAGCCGTTCTTCATCAGTTCCTGGGCCTCTTCCAGGTTCAGCTCGTTCTGAATGGCGCAGGGCAGGGCCACGTCGACCTTGACGCCTCAGGGGCGCTGGCCGGCGAAGAACTTGGCGTTGGGGAACTTCTCGACGTACTGGGCGACGCGCATGCGGTCCTTCTTCAGCATGGTGTCGAGGTAGTCGATCTTCTCGCCGCTGATGCCGTCCTCGTCCAGCACGTAGCCGTCGGGTCCGGATATGGTGACGACCTTGGCGCCCAGATCATTGGCCTTGAGGGCGGCGCCCAAGGTCACGTTGCCGAAGCCGGACAGGGCCACGCGCTTGCCCTTGAGGCTGTCGCCCTTGGCCTTC
>CAZPUI010000504.1:0-4325 GCA_964589695.1 uncultured Solibacteraceae bacterium
CGTCCGGTTCCACTTCTACGTTGCGCGTGATACGGAAGGGGAGAACGTCAAGCACGACCATGTCGGGGAAGAGTTCGTGGAGATTGTGGCTGATAACGTCGTGCAGGCTCACGTACGAATACTTGCCGATCGGCCGCTCGTTCTTCGCATCGTCCGGTCCCGGCTGGATCGGCAGCCACTGCGGGAACATATCCGGCACTTTGAGCCGGGCGAACAGCTTTTCGTCGGTCGTCGGGTGTCGCAGCAAGATGGCCAGCGACGTCGACAGATTGGAGATGAGCGGAAACGGATGACCCGGATCGACCGAGAGCGGCGTCAGCACCGGGTAGACACTCTCGCGGAAATACTTGATCAGCGATTCTTTTCGGCCGGCGTCCAGATCGTCCCAGCGGAGCAGATGAATGCTGTTGGCGGTGAGCGCGGGGCGGCCGAGATAGCCACGGGTGGGATCGTGGGCGGGTTCAAGCGGATGGACGGTCATGGCGTCTCCTCGTCGGCAGGTAGAGGTCGGGCCGGATGATGGGGCGGACGCGGCGAAGCCGTGACAGGCCGAGGCTGGCTTCTGCGTCGACGGTGCTGGCCATGCCGTGCATGCCTCCTGGTCCCCTACGACCCAGCAGGTAGGTGGCCGCCTCCTTCCGGAGGGGGATCTCCAGGGCCAGGTCCGGCAGGTCCAGGTTCCGTTCCGCAGTGACCTTCACCTGGAATTCCAGGTTGCCATCGAACTCCAGGGTGGCCTGGGTGTCCAGGCGCAGGCCCTCCCCCTGGCTCTCCACCCGCCAGGCCTGGGTGGTGGGCGTCTGGCGGGTCCACTGCCGGGTGCCGTGGCGCCAGGCCTGGCCGCCGAAGGTGATGGGGCCCGCCAGCAGGTCCTGGCCCTGCCTGCCGATGGCCGTCATCTCCGGCGTGAAGAAGCTTTGAATCCGCTGGGGCAGGCCGCTGGGGGCCAATTCCACTGCCCGCCCCAGGATGTGCAGCCGCGAACCCTTGGCGGTCACCGGGGTGAAGGGCTTCACCACCGAGCCCTCCTGGGCCAGGGTGGAGTTGAGCCAGGCCAGACGGCTCAGGCGGGCGGGCTCATCATCCCCTTGCACCGCCAGGGTCTCGGGCCTCACGGTGAGGGTGAGGGGCACGGTTCGGGTGTGCCCCCCAGCGGTCACGGAGGCCTCGGTCCGGTAGGTCCCTGGGGGCAGGGTCTCGGGCACGGAGGCATAGCACCACAGGGCCTGGACCCGCCCCTGGGCCACGTCCAGGCGGGGGGCCATGGGCCGGCCCTGGGAGTCCACCCCCTGGGTGTTCAGGCAGGTCAGGGGGATCGTGCCGCCCTCGCCCTTCAGGGGCTCCAGCACCACCTGGACGTTCTCCAGCGACTGGACCGCGTAGAGGCCGATCTGGAAGGCGTAGGTTTCGCCCCGGAGGGCCTCCCCCTGGAAGGGCTGGAAGGCGCCCTTGGCCCAGCGGGCCGGGAGGTCGGTCTGCATCTGGATGGCCCGGCTGCGGTCCTCGGGGAAGAGCAGGAAGGGCAGGCCCGGGTGGGCCTTCAGCAGGGCCTGGCGCTCGGCCTCCGTGGCGATAAAGCCCATGGGGGCGAAGCTGTTGAAGGCATCGATGGCCTCGTACCGCACTAGCCTGGCTTCATCCAGGCGTTTCCAGGCCTCCATCTTGAGCCCCTGGGCATCCAGGCCGTGCTGCTGCTTCCAGAGGGGCTTGGCCGTGGGCAGCACCGCGGGATAGAGGGCGTTGGGGTAGTTCGTGCGCCCGGCCATCTGGGCGGGAAGGTAGTACACGAAGTAGTCCCCGGGGCCGTCCATGGGCTCGAAGGCCAGGCGCCCCCGTTCCCGGGTGGCCTGGAGCACCACCACGTTGGTCACCCTGAGCCCCGTGCGGGCGGAGAGCACGATGAGGTCCTTCTTCTGGGGATCCTTGTCCCGGCGCCGCCAGGGCAGGTCCAGGCGTACGGCGGGGGAAGCCTTCTCCACCCGAACCACGAAACGGTGGTTCCCGTAGGCCGCGGCATCCCAGGAGGCCGTGGCGCAGGGGAAGTCCTGGGCGAACAGGCACGTCGCGAGCAGCACCAGGGCCAGGGGTCGCATCAGGGGCTCCTTTGTGTCCTTGGAAGTGTCCAGGATTGCACAGTCTGCGCGGCTTCAGGCCGCAACCGAAGGGCAGGGTCAACACGGAGATGCCACGCATGCGTGCCATGAGATGGACGTGGAGATGCCTTGGTGATGGCGGAACCCGGCTTCCGGGCCGATTCCAGCAGGGGCACGGTCGGGGAGAACGCGTGGATGCTCCGCAGAAGGGTGCCTGCCGAACCTGGGGTTGGGGGCGGTGCGGGTCAGGCCCCGGCGGGCACCACCTTGGCCTTGAAGATCGTCGGGCAGAAGCCGCTGGCCGCCGCATGGGCCGCCACCAGTCGCTTGGCGGTCTTCTCGTCCGGCGCCTCCACCGTTTCCGAGAAGCAGGGGCCTCGTCGTTCTTCGCACGCCACGTGGAATGTCGTCATGGTGTCCTCCTGGAGCATGAACCTACCGGCCGGCTGGGGTTGAAGCCGTGCAGAACCCACGTTGGGTTAGGGATAGAAGCCGGTGTTGTCCCAAGGGCGAAAATAAAGCGAAAGATGCTGTTGCGCAAGGTCTTTCGCAAATCTCGGGGAACTCAGTTCCGCTTCGCCCCTCGCCAGATCCAGGTCCACAGCGCCGCCGGAAGGCTAGGCGGAGGCGTGGCGGGCGGGGGCGGCATGGCCGTTCCAGAGCCTCCCACCTGCAGGTGGCTCCCCGTCACCTTGTGGTAGAGGTAGCTCTTTTGGGGGGCTCCCGGCTCCACCAGCTTCATGGTGGGGATGTCCTGGCTGGCCACACCCACCAGATGGTCGTATCCACCCGGGCCTGAAAGGTCGAGACCGTCCGAGGGGTGTTCGCCCCCATGGCAGGCCCCGCAGGCCTGGATCAGCGCGGGCTGGATGTCCGTGGTGAACTTCAGGGTGGGCGGGGGCGGAGGGTCGCAGCCACCGCCCTCGGGTCGTGTCTGGACACAGGCCAGGGCACCCAGGAGCAGGGCCAATCCCGGTACCGCCGTGACCACATGTCGCACCCACTGGGGCCAGGAATTGGGAGGATGCCAGCCCCGACGACCCCAGAGGGCACGGAGTTCCAGCTCGACGGCCAGGGCCCACCAGGTCAGGACCTGGCGCCGGAGACGCTTCTGGATCCCGTGGTCCCTCTCCAGCGTCCCATCCCCCCGGACGGGGTTCAGGGCCTCCTCGAGGTGGCGCACGGTGTCTTGGTTCACGTCCCTGATGAGTTTCCCGACCCGGGTGGCGAGTCCCGGCGAGGCCAAGTCCGGATGGAAACGCTGCAGCAGGCTCAGGCGATACCCCAGTTCCTGCCCCCGGTGCACCATCGAACCGCCGCCGAAGGGACGATCCCCAAGATGGCCGGACCAGCGTCGAAAGGCCTCTTCCGCCAGGGGGTCCGTGATGCGGTAGTCGTAGCCACGGAAATCGCCCGCCACACGATCCTCGCGGACCATGCGCGCCTCCAGGGCGGAATGGGCATAGAGCTCCACCCGTGCCACATCAAAGGGCGTGTCCAGGTGCTCCCGCAGGAAGGCCAGGTTCTCCTCGACTTCGGCCACGGTGGAATCGGGGTGGAAGATGAGCAGGTTGAAGCACGCGAAGATGCCGAGTTGGTCCAGGGTCCGAAGGGCGTTTTCGTTGGCCTCCGGGGTGGTGCGTCGGTTGAGGGCGCGGATCCCGGCCTTGGAGTGGGTTTCGATGCCCACATAGACCCTGACGAGCCCCCTGGTTCTCAGGTAACGAAACAGTCCCTCCTCCACGTCATCGGGGCGGCACTTGATGACGAATCCGAAGGGTCCGATGGCGGCCTCGGCGGCATCCAGAATGCTCCGGCAGCGTGCCAGGGCAAGATTCCGGTCTGGGTGGATGAAATCGTCGTCGTGGAACACGAAGATGCGCACGCCGTGTTCCCGGTGCAAGGCCACCATCTCCCTGACCACGTGCTCCGGGGAGCGGAACCGCAGGCGATCGCTGGGCACCTGGCGATGCCATGCGTGGATGGAGCAGAAGGAGCAACTGCCTGCACAGCCTCGGCTGCCCACCATGGGGGCCGAACCGAGATCCCCCAAGGGGCGGTGGGGACGGCGTCGGAGGGGATTTGGAAGGGCATCCAGGTTCGCCACCGTCCGGGGCGGGATGTGGTGGAGGGTGGAACCCTCCCGCCAGGAGATTCCATCCACGCCCAGGGGGCTTCCCTTGGCCAGGGCGATCCACGCGGAAAGCGAATTCGGATTCGTCTTCGATTCGC
>CAZPUI010000505.1:0-4307 GCA_964589695.1 uncultured Solibacteraceae bacterium
TCCAGACTGGCCCGCTCCACCAGGGCGTGGTCCCCGAAGCGGGCCTGGGCCTGGACCCGGTCCGCCACCAGGGCTTCGAAGCCATGGGGGTTCGTCAGCAGGCCCAGGAAGCCCGCCCGAACCTCGTCGTCCAGCAGCTCCAGCCCGCCCTTGACCACACCGTAGGTCTCCCGCAGGTCGTCCTGGGTGCGGCTGAACACCACCTCCCCATCCCGAACCAGGGTGACCCAGTCGGCCTTGGCCTCCAGATCCGAGGTGATGTGGGTGCTGAAGAGGATGGCCCGGTGCTCATCCAGGGTCCCCGCAAGGCGCTGGAGCAGTTCCCGGCGGAAGACGGGGTCCAGGCCCGTGGTGGGCTCGTCCAGCAGGAGCAGGTCAGCCTCCCGGCTGAGGGCCAGGGTGAGGGCGAAGCGGGTGCGCTGGCCCAGGGAGAGAGTACCGGCCTTCTGGGCGGGATCCAGACCGAAGTCCCCCATGAGACGGGTCCAAGTCGCTTCGCTCCAGGTGGGATAGAAGGGGGCATGGACGGCCTTCAGGGTTCGCAGCCGGGCACTGGGGCTGAATTTGGGTTCATCGGGCACGTAGGCGATGCGCTGGCGCAGTTCGGGCCCCTCCTTCACCAGATCCCGGCCCTTGAAAAGGACCTGGCCCCCGTCCAGGGGCAGGAGGCCCAGGACGGCCTTCAGCAGGGTGGTCTTGCCCGCCCCATTGGGACCGATGAGCCCCATGAGGGTGCCGCCCTCCAGGGTGAAGGAGGCGTCTTCCAAGGCGAAGCCCTTGAAGCGCTTGGTGAGGCCGCGGAGTTCGAGAAGGGGTTCAGTCATGGTCCTGCTCCAGAATCAGGTTGAACATGTGGGTGAGTTCATCCTTGCCAATGCCCGCCTGGGTGGCCTCGTCCACCGCCGCGAGCAGCTTTTCTTCCACCGAACGGACCCGCTTTTCCCGCAGGAATTCGGCATTGGGGGAGGCCACGAAGGTGCCCTTGCCCCCCACGGTGTCGATGAGCCCCTCCCGTTCCAGTTCGTCGTAGGCCCGCTTGGTGGTGATCACGCTGATCTGCAGGGTCTGGGCCAGCTTGCGGATGGAAGGGAGGGACTCCCCTTCCTTCAGCTCCCCCGCCAGGATCTGGGCCCGGACCTGGCGCAGGATCTGCTCGTAGATGGGGCTGGGGGAGGCATTGGAAAGAAGGATTTTCATGGGGTTCCCGGGCTTATTGGGATGACTGTATATGCTCGATATGAACAGTAGGCCCGCAATCATCCCCTGTCAAGGCCCCCGTTCAGGTTCGCGGCGCTGCTAGGCTGGAGGCGGAGTCTTGATGTTCTTCCTGGTCCTGACGAGCGCGGAATCGGTGTAAGGCCCGGAGCGGCCTGATCCGAACCATTCCCACCACGCGCACCCCAAGGAGAAGTCATGCCTACGAATGGCCACACCCCCTTTGCCACACAGCCTCTGATGGAGGCCTTCCTGCCCCTCGCCCACTTCTTCCAGGGCCTGAGGCTCAAGGGGCCCCATTGGAAGCCCGCCACCCTAAGGGCCTTGGCCCTTTGCGACCTGCCCACCAGCCCCCGGGTGGCGGACCTGGGCTGCGGGGCTGGGGCCTCGGCCCTGATCCTGGCCCGGGAACTGGGAGTCCCCATCCTCGCCCTGGATGCCTACGGCCCCTTCCTGGACGAACTGTGCGCCCACGCCGAAGCCGAAGGCCTGCGCCCCTTCCTTGAACCCGTCTCCGGCGACATGGGCGCCCCCCCCATCGACCCGGGCAGCCTGGACCTGCTGTGGTGCGAAGGGGCCATCTACCAGCTGGGATGGACCGAAGGCCTGCGCCGCTGGGCCTCCCTGCTCAAGCCAGGCGCCTTCCTATGTGCCACGGAGCTCTGCTGGTTCGTCCCCGAACCCGACCCTGAACTGCTGGAGGCCTTCTCCGCCTGGTTCCCCGGGGTGGAGGTACGGTTCCATGTGAGGACGGAGCAGCGCCTCCAGGAGGCCCAGGCGGGCGGCTACCGAGTGCTGGAGCACTTCCCGCTGCCGGCCCAGGCGTGGCTGGACTATTACGCACCCCTGAGGACCCGCATCCAGGCGCGCCCCCAGGACCCCATCGCCCTGGAGATGGCCTCGGAAATCGATCTCTACGACCGGCTGGGCGCGCAGTACGGCTACGTATTTTTCGTACTGAGACGGGACTGAAACCCGGTCCCTGCGGGGGACGCTGTACTACTAACCCTCAACTTCTTGCTTTCGCAAACAGAATCGGAGTTTGACAGCATGACAACATTCGTGTTTTCAAGAATTAAACACGGAGACCACGGAGGACACGGAGAAAGCACGGGGACTTTTTGGAGGGTGTAAGGAGTTACACGGCACGGCAGATCCGTGTGAATAGTTTTTCGAGGCAAGCGTCCAAAGGCTTCCAGGCCTGCCCGCTGGCGCGGGGCGTGCGGCGGGGCCGCAAGCGTTCCATCAGGGGCACTGCCTTTGGAGAACACACGCGTGCTCCCCGGCTGTGCCCCTGATGGAACCAGGCCAGGAAGCCGGGTTCCGTGAAACCCGAGATCTCTTTTCTCCGTGTCCTCCGTGCTTTCTCCGTGTTCTCCGTGTTGAAAATTCTTTTCTTGCGCCCGGATGCCGCGCTGAGTTCTCCGCCCAAATTCCATGATTAGACAGGTCGCTCCAGAACCATTGCAGCGTGAAACTGCCACGAAGATGTAAAACTACGAACCGGTTCGTTGACATATACGAACCGGTTCGTATTCTGGTTCCATCCTCTCCTGGAGATGCCCATGACCCAGCCCCCGATCCGCCCTTCCGATGGTGAGCTCGCCATCCTCCGGGTGCTCTGGAGCCGGGGTCCTTCCACCGTGCGGGACGTGCATACCGAACTGTCGAAGGACCGGGACATGGGCTACACCACCGTGCTGAAGCTCATGCAGATCATGGCGGAGAAGGGCTTGGTGGCGCGGGATGAGTCCGCGCGGACCCACGTCTACCAGGCCGCCCAGGAAGAGGACACCACCCAGGCCTTCCTGGTCCAGGACCTGCTCCACAAGGCCTTCGGCGGCAACGCCCGGGCCCTCATGGTGCGGGCCCTGGAGGCCACCCCGGCCACCCGGGAGGATCTCGAGGCCATCCAGCGCCTGCTGGACGAGGCTAGGAGGAAGGCATGAACCATCTTGACCATCCCCTCGCCCTGGCCCTGGGGGGCGCCGTCCTGCATTTCCTATGGCAGGGGACCCTCCTGGGTCTCCTGGGAGCCCTGGGCCTCCGGGCGAGCCGTACCCGCACCCCCGAGTTCCGCTACGGCCTGGCCTGCACCTGCCTGCTGCTCATGGTCCTGGCCTTCCTGGGAACCTTCGGATGGCTGGCCTGGCCGAGCCCTTCCCCGGGCCCCGCCCTGGCCGACCTCGAACAGATCCCCTGGGCCCTTCCCGGGCCTGGGGGGGTGGTGCCCCTACCCACCTCTCCCTGGCGTCCGGGGCTCCTGCCCTGGGTGGCCGGGGCTTGGGGTCTGGGGGTGCTGATCATGCTGCTCCGCCTCCTCAGTGGCTTCCTCTGGCTTCACGGGGGCCTGCTCCGGGGCGCACTGCCCGTGGATCGTGCCCGCCAGGCGGTGCTGGATCGGCTGGCGGGGGCCATGGGCATCGCCCGACACGTGCGCCTGCTCGTGTCGGAGCGCCTGGACACGCCCCTGGTGCTGGGCGTCCTCCGGCCCGTGGTGCTGGTCCCGGCGGCCGCCCTGGCGGGGATGGATCCTGCCCTGCTGGAAACCATTCTCGTCCACGAGCTGGCCCACATCCGCCGCTTCGACTACCTGGCCAACCTGGTCCAGGCCCTGGCGGAGGCCCTGCTTTTCCACCACCCCGCCGTGTGGTGGCTTTCCCGCCAGATCCGTCGGGAGCGCGAACACTGCTGTGATGACGCGGCGGTCCGCCGCTGCGGCGACGCCTTGACCTATGCCTCCGCCCTCGCGGCCCTGGAGGCCCTCCGAATCCCCCATTCCACGCCCATCCACCTGGCCCCCGCGGCCAAGGGAGGTTTGCTCATGCAACGTATCCAGCGTCTCCTCGTGCCCCGCACACCCCATCACCCGGGCCTGGCCCCGATCCTTGGCATCCTGGCCTGCCTCCTGGTGGTGGGTCTCGCGGGCCAGCATTTGAACGCCCGGGATTCCAAAACGGAACCGGGAGCGCCACACCCCGTCACCCACACCCAGGCCCCCCTTCCCGCCCCCCCCCCTCCCGTTCCCCCCCCCGCCCCCCCCCCCAGTCCCCCCACCCCCCCCCCCCCCCCCCTCGGCCCCCTGTCCCCCC
>CAZPUI010000506.1:0-4303 GCA_964589695.1 uncultured Solibacteraceae bacterium
GCGGGCCCGGGCCAGGCAGGCCCGCAGACGCTCCTCCGTGGCGGGCTTCAGCAGGTAGTCCAGGGCGTGGACCTCGAAGGCCTGAAGGGTGTACTGGTCATAGGCTGTGACGAAGACCACCAGGGGGCGCGCGTCCTCCTCCAGCTCGGCCAGGACCTCGAAGCCATCCAGGCCGGGCATCTGGATGTCCAGGAAGACCAGGTCGGGCTTGAGCTCCCGGATGGCCTGGAGGGCCTCCAGCCCATCCCTGCATTCGCCGAGGATCTCCAGATCCTCCCCTTCCAGCAGTTCCTTTAACAGGGCGCGGTTGGGGGCCTCGTCGTCCACGAGCAGCACCCGCGGCTTCATGGCCGTCCCTCCAGGGGCAGCCGCAGGGTCACGCGGAAGCCTCCCCCGGACCGGGCCCCCCACTGGAGGGTCGCTGCGCCCCCGTACAACTGGGCAAGGCGCTCCTGCAGGTTCCGCAGCCCCGTGCCACCCGTGCCGCCCTTCGGTCCCACGCCATCATCCAGGACCTCCAGGCAAAGCAGCGCACCCTCCCGTCTTGCGAGAATCTCCAGTTGGCCGGGACCGGGCTTGGGCCCCAGGCCATGTTTGAAGGCATTCTCCACCAGGGGCTGAAGGCAAAGCTGGGGCACCGGCCAATCCAGGACGGCCTCCTCCAGGTCCTGGTGGAGGGTCAATCGGTCCGCGAACCGCAATTGCTGGATCTCCAAATACTGTCCCGTGAATTCCAGCTCCTTTCGCAGGGGCACCACCTGGACGGATCTTTCCTGCAGCGAGCGGCGCAGGAACTCGGAGAGCAGGTTCAGCATGCGGCGGGCGGTGGTGGGATCGCTGGACATGAGGGCGCTGATGGCGCTGTGGGTGTTGAAGAGGAAGTGGGGCTGGATCTGGGCCATGAGGGACTGGAGCCTGGCTTGGGCGAGCTGGGTTTCCAGGCGGGCCTCCCGGAGGGCCCGTTCCCGGGCCTCGGCCTGGAAGACCTGGAGGTGGGCAAAGGCGGTCAGGAGCACGAAGACAAGCCAGCCCAGGTGGATCCAATAACCGGTGCGTTCCCCGAAGGCCTTGGCCAAGGGGATCCAGCCGAAGAGGGCGCTCAAGAGGCCCCGCAAAGTGAAGAAGGTTGCGACGAAGAGCACCAATGCCAGGAGCTGGGCTCCCAGGGCCCGAGCCCTTGGGCGCTGGTCCAGTCGGTAGGCCCGGGTGGTTCTGAACACCCAAGGGGATAGGACCAGGAAGGGCAGGTAGGTTTGGCCGTACTGCGCCAACCGGAGGAGGAAGCCTCCCTCCCAGGCACGGCTTGCTGCGATGTCGTAGACCATCAAGCACGTCAGCAACCATGCGGCCCGGAGGCTATCCCTGATCCAGCTGGAGGTGGCAAGGGCCATAGGGGGCTCCCCGCAGGAGATGATGGCAGAAGCCCTCCTCTCCCCGTCCCTTCACCGGCCGCTTTCGTCCACGGATCTTGGCTCTGGTCCCAAAAGCCCCCGGCGGTCGTCCCACGGCCCAGGGCCGCGGTGCCCTGGGCCGTAGCGTAGTGGGACCGGAAAACACATCACCCATCCCAAGGAGGATTTCCATGAATCGACGCTTCGGACCCTTCGCCCTGGCCTTTGGGGCCCTGGCCCTGGGGCAGGCCCAGCAGCCCCCAACGCCCACCCCCACGGGCAAGAAGGTTCAGGGACCCGCCTCCCTCCCGGACCGCATCAAGGCCATCGAAAACGGCCTGCGGCCGGCCGTGGGCATCCAGGGCCAGCCCATGCCAGGCATGAACATCCTGGATCGGATGAAGCACTACAGGATTCCGGGGGTCAGCGTGGCGGTGGTCAACCAGGGCCGCATCGAATGGGCCAAGGGATACGGCGTCAAGGAAGCGGGAGGGCAGGACCCGGTCACGCCGGAGACGCTGTTCCAGGCCGCCTCGGTCAGCAAGCCGCTCACCAGCCTGGGGGCCCTGGCCCTGGTGGAGCAGGGGCTTCTGGACCTCGATGGGCCGGTCAACGAACGGCTGAAGTCCTGGAAAATCCCCGAGAACGCGTTCACCACCCAGGAAAAGGTCACCTTGCGGCGCCTGTTGACCCACACGGCGGGTCTGAAGATGCCTCCCCCCCTTGGGTATGCCACCACCGCCCCCCTTCCCACCCTGGTTCAGATCCTGAAGGGGGAGAGCCCCGCCAACACGCCCCCGGTCCGCATCGAAGCCGTGCCCGGCGCCTCCCAGCACTACTCCAACCAGGGCTTCCTGGTGGCCCAGCTGCTCATTTCCGAAGCGAGTGGCAAGTCCTTCGCGGATTTCATGAAGGCGAAGGTTCTGGATCCCCTGGGGATGACCCGCAGCACCTTCGTTCAGCCGCTGCCCGAGCGATTCGTCCAAGACGCAGCCACCGGCCACCTGCCGTCTGGAGCGGCCCTCCCAGGCAAATGGTTTGTCTATCCCGAACTCGCCTCCTCGGGGCTGTGGAGTACGCCCTCGGACCTGTGCCGCCTGGCCATCGGTCTGCAGACGATGGCAACGGGAACCCCCCACAAGGTGCTCTCGCCCGCCATGGCCGCCCAGATGCTCAGGCCCCAGGTGGGTGGCTTCGGCCTGGGCATCGGTGTGAGCGGTGACGCGACCCAGGACATCATCCTGAGCCACGGTGGCGGTACCGAGGGGTTCACCTGCATGTTCTTCGCCTATGCCCACCGGGGACAGGGTGCGGTCGTCATGACCAATTCCAAGAACGTCGGCGAGCTGGTGAATGAAATCATGCGCAGCCTTGCCCAGGAGTACGGTTGGCATGTCTTCAAGCCCAAGGAAATCGCTGTGGCGGAACTCAGCCCGGAAGCCCTGTCGGCCTTTGTGGGGAGCTACAGCCACAAGGACTATCCAGCGGTTCCCATGAAGGTCAGCCTTGAAAAGAACCGACTCGTCCTGAGGTCTCCCCTGATCGGCGAGTGGACGCTGGTTCCCACTTCGGAGACGGAGCTGTTCTACGTGGATGGCGGCTGGCGCCTCAAGGCCACGAAAGGCAAGGATGGTCGGATCGAACAGATCTCCGGCAACGGACATGTACTGACGCGAAGGCCTGAGTAGACTGGATCAGCGAGGGGTCATCCAGGAGCCTGCGGTTGCGGAAAAGACCTCGACCAACCTCGCCCTAGGTGTCGTGGTGCGGCGGCTTCCACTCCAGCTTGCGTTCCGCGGGCAGGGAGGTCGTGATGGTGATGGCGCCATGGGCCTCCAGGGCGTTCACGGCGATGAAGCCCGTACGCTGGAAGGTGACGAGTTTCGTCTCGTCCGAGGCCCCAATGCCCACCCAGGCATTCCGACCGCTGCGCTTGGCGGCGTACAGGCACTGGTCCGCCAGGTCCACCACCTGTTCCCAGTTGTACAGCTCGGGCACGCGGGTGGAGAGGGGATAGGACGTGAAGCCCAAGGAGCAGGTCTTCTGGATCAGGGTGCCGTCCCCCAGGTCGAAGGCGTGGCTGGCCACCAGGTCGCGGATGCGCTCGGCCAGCACCGCCGAGTCCTGGCGGCAGGTGTTGCGGGCCACCACGAGGAACTCCTCGCCACCCCAGCGGACCACGGTGTCCGAATCTCGGGTGGCGCTACGGAGGATGTCCGCCACCTGCCTGAGCACCATGTCCCCGGCGTGATGGCCATGTTCGTCGTTCACCGCCTTGAAGTGGTCGATGTCCACCATGATGAAGAGCAGGTCCACATTGGCGGAGATCCGCTCCTTCTTGCCCCGCCCCAGATCATGGTGGGTGCGGTTCACCTGGGCCACGTCCTCGGGCAGGCTGACCCCCAGATACCGGCGGTTCCGCAGGCCCGTGAGGGGATCCGTGAGGCTCTGGGTCCGCAGGGCCTCGTTGGCGTCCTTCAGCTCCTGGGTGCGGGCGCTGACCATGGCCTCCAGCATCAGGTTGTGCCGACGCAGGGCCGCCAGGCGCCACCGCACCGCGGCCAGGATGCCCCCTCCCAGGGTTAGGGCGGCCAGGGTGATGAACCACCCTTGCTGCCACCAGGGGGCCAGGATTTGAAAGGGGTAGGCCAGGGGCGTGCTCCAGGGACCCCGACCCAGTCGGGCGCGCATCTCGAAGGTGTAGGTGCCCCGGGCGAGTCCGGGGTAGCGGGCCTCCCGGGCCTCGGTGGAGTACCACTCCGTTTCCAGGCCCACCAGACGGGTCTGGTGCTCCAGTTGCCCCTCGCTCAGGAAACTCAGTCCCGCAAACCTGAACTCCAGGGTGTTGTCGCGGTACGAGATGGGCAGAGGCTCCGTCGGGGGCAGGGAGGGAAGGATGCGCCGCCCCGCCT
>CAZPUI010000507.1:0-4277 GCA_964589695.1 uncultured Solibacteraceae bacterium
GGGGGGGAGGTTCCGGGGGGTGGGCGGGGGGGGGAGGCGGCGGGGGGGGGGGGGACTGGGGGGGCTGCGGCCAAGCCGATGGGGGCATGCCAGGCATTTCGAGCCCGGGCATGTCCAAGGCCGCCCAGGGCGCCACGGACGGTGGAACGGCGGGGGGCGGCGTGGCTCGAGGCAGCGCAATGGTGGGATGGATTTCGCTTTCCAGGTTGATCAACGCATCCAACCCCGAAGGCACCTCGAAGGCTGGAGGCTGCTGCCAGGCAGGCACAGGAGGTGTTGGCAGCGCCTGGGGGGCAGGCACGGGTGGGGCCCCTGGGAAGGACGCGATGGGCGAAACCTCGAGGGGAGGCTGACCCGCGGGCTGGAAGGAGGCCGGAACCGAGGACAGGGTGGACTGGGCCACCTGGGGACGAGGCTGGAGGTCCACCAGACCCAAGGTGCGTCGGTAGAGGCGGGTGGAGCCGGGGAACATGGATTCCGCCTTGTCCAGCAACTCCACTGCAAGTTCGCGGTGTCCCAGGGGCGCCAGCCTCTCGGCCATCTTCACATAGTGCATTTGCACAGAGCTCATCCGACCGCTGGCCTTGATGATGTCGGCAATGCGATTGATGGAATCCCGATTGGTGGGATCCAGCTCGAGGATTTTCTGGTAGGCCTCCTGGGCCCGGTCCATGAAGCGGTTGCGCAGGTAATTCTCAGCATCCCGCTCAAGCTGCTGGATCTGCATGCGTTTGACAGGATCGACATCCGTGGATTCGTAGATGCTGGCGTCGGGTTCCTGCGCGTGGGATGCCGCCGTCGGCGCCGGGGCCATCTGGTCGGGCGAGATTCCAAGGGCCGCGAGCTGGGCAGCAATGGCCGCCCCAAGATTGGTATCGCCCTGCCTCTGGGCGGCCACATAGCCGTTCTTCAAGGCTTCGATCCGCTCGGCCTTGTTGCCACTCTGGTGCTGGATCTCCGCCAACTGGGCCCAAGCCTCGGCAGTGAAGTTGCCCTGGAGACCATTCTGGAGGACCCTGGCAGCCACCTCACCCGAACCACGGCGGGCGAAATCCTTGCCGATGGATTTGAAGTAGTGGAGGCCCACCTCCACCCGCCCCGTCCGAGACAGCTCGCGGAGTGCGCGCTCGCAGAGGGTCAGCGTCTTGTCCCCCATCTGGGGCACCTGAACCAGCACTTCCATGGCCCGATCGGGGTTCTTGGATTGGAGCTCTACCTCGGCCAAGGCTTCCAGGATCTCCGTGCTCCGGGCGTTTGACTCCAGGCCTTCCCGCAGGACCCTGGCCGCCCCAGGAAGGTCCTTCTGAATGATGCAGAGCCTGGACTGGGTCAGGAAGACCTGGGGGGTGGTGACCATGGCCTTGGCCCGCTCCAGGACCTGGTTGGCCTCCGCATGCATCTGGTCCAGGGCCAGGGCCTCTGCCACTTCCAGGTAGATCCCCGCAGCCCGGTCCTTCATGCCCTCCTTGTTGTAGAGATCCGCCAGCTTGACCTTGTTTTTGAGGTTCTTCGGATCCAGGTCCACCACCTGGCCAAACTCTTCAAGGGCACGCTTGATCAGCCCCTTCTTCGTGAAGATCTCAGCCACTTCGATGTGGATCTGGATCGCCTCCCGGATCATGTTGGTCTGCCGGTAGAGATCCGCCAACCGTGCGGCCACGTCAACATCCTCGGGCACGGCACGATGGGCCTTTTTGAGCACGGCGGTGGATTTGTTGTTGAACCCATCGCGTTCGTAACCCATGGCGGCCCGGCGGAAAAGTTCCACGGCCTCGGAAAGGCGGTTCATCTGCAGATAGATGTCCCCCATCCGGTTCATCAGATTGAAGTCGTCGGGCTTGTCCTCCAGGAGTTTGTTGAACTCGTCGATGGCACGCTCGTACTTGCCTGCCGACACATACTGTTCGGCCTGCTTGCTGATCTTGGCTCGATCAATCGCCATGCGGTGCCCCTGAAGTCCTGGTCATTGTAGGGAGGCCCTCGGGTTACCGCAAATCACGAGGGATCAGCGCCGGTGAGGTTGCGCCCCGTGAACGCGTGGGGCAGGAGGTCAAAAAGGTCGAACTGAATCCGGTCATGGCGATTCACCAGCAGGACCGGAAGGTGCTCCTGAAATTCCGCCAGCACCTGCCGACAGAACCCGCAGGGTGGGGTGAGGCTGCTGGCCTCCGTAACCACCACCAGGGCCTCCAGGTCGCCGGGTCGGAATCCTTCCGCAGCGGCCGCGAAAACGGCGGTACGTTCGGCGCAATTGGTGCCGCCGTAACTCGCATTCTCCACATTGCACCCTCGGATGATCCGGCCACTGCGGGTCAGAAGGGCCGCCCCCACCTGGAAATGGCTGTAGGGAGCGTACGCGCGACCCCAGGCTTCCCAGGCGGCCTCCACCAGCGGTGTCCATTCCTGGGCTTGCGAATCGGCAAAGCGGCTCATGGGGTCCCCGTTGGAGAAGGGGCATTATCCCTCTGTTCCTCGGGTTGCGCCACCGCCAGGGCACGCCAGCAGGCCCGCACCCCATCGAATAGCTGCCGTCCCGCGCGACTCCGTAAGTCCAGAACCACGGACCGACGATGAATTCGGGCCTGGAGAATGAGCCCAGAGAGTCGTTCCAGTTCCTTTTCAAAGGCCGGTCCTGGCGACCAGTCCGCCAGATCGAGCTTGAGCCGGATGCCCATGGGCTGCTCGTCCTCGAAGGATCGCACCCAGGGTTCTCCCCTTTGGGCCGTGCGTTTCCAATGCACCCGCCGGAGCGGATCCCCCGCCCGGAAGGGGCGCACCCCCTCGGGACTGGCCACCCCCGGCCGGTGGGTGCGCTTGGCCTGGTCCCCCAGGGCTCCCAATTTGAGCCGGGCCGACCTAGGGTGGGGCAACACGAGGATGGATTCCTCCAGAGGGAAGCGGAGGCTCTTTTCAAGAAAACCGAAGGGGAAGCAGGTACGGAGCTCCAACTCCGTCAAGGGACACCATCCACGGAGGTCAGGGCGGATGTGGAGCACGATCTTGACTTCCCGGGTGCCGGGCTCAACCCTGGCCAGGAATCCCGGTTCCACCTGCCCCCGACCCATGGTCATGCGGATCTCCACCCCACGGGTTCGGCCTGGATGGGCCTCGTGCAGATAGAGCCGGAGGCCGCCGCGCACCCGCGCAAACACGCTCCCTTCCTCCACCTTTGCAAAGGCGAGCCCTTTGATGGAGCGGACGCTGACCCAGCCAGACACAAAAAAGAGGCCCAGCATGAGCGCAAACAGCAGGTAGAGCAGGTTGTTGCCTGAATTCACGGCGAAGAGCCCAAGGATCACCATGATCCCCACAAACTCAAGCCCCAACCGGGTGAGGTTGAGGCGAAGCCGCCTGTCATTCCAGAGTTTCATGGATCTACCAAGCCACGGCGGGACATGGAATGCAAGAGCCGGGTACCATGGGCCTTTCCTCCAGGAAGCCCCATGCGTCTTTTCCGCACCAAGTCCATCGAACAGATCCGCCTGAAGGCGGAAGAGCCCGAGCATGGAAGCCTCAAGCGGACCCTGGGCTCCTGGGATCTGGCCCTCTTGGGGGTGGGTGCCATCATCGGGGCGGGCATCCTCTCCGCCCTCGGCACGGGGCTTGCCGGGGGCTTCGATTCCACCTTTGGGGTCACCCGTCCCGCGGCGGGCCCCGCCCTGATCGTCAGTTTCATGGTCACGGCCATGGCCTGTGGCTTCACAGCGCTCTGCTATGCCGAATTCGCCTCCATGATCCCAGCCTCGGGAAGCGCCTACACCTACACCTATGCCACCTTGGGCGAGCTCATGGCCTGGATCATCGGCTGGGATCTCCTCCTCGAATACGCCGTGTCCAACGTGGCCGTGGCCATTTCCTGGGGCAAGTACATGGATAACCTGCTTCAGGGCATCGGCCTCCACCTGCCCCGCTGGCTCTCCATGGACCCAAGAACGATGCTCTTTCCCACGGAGGGTTTCGCGGCTGCCCACCAAGGCGCCCTCAGCATCTCAGACAAGCTCCAATACCTCGCCCAATGCAAGGCTGGGGTTTTGAATGGGTCGACCACCTTCGCCAACTGGGAGGTCCTGTCCCAGGCTCCCCTGCTGAACGGTTTCCCCATCGGCCTCAACCTGCTGGCGATGCTCATCACCCTGGTGATCACTGGACTCTGCATCTGGGGCATCAAGGAGAGCGTGCGCGCCAACAACATCATGGTGGCCCTCAAGGTCGCCCTGTTGCTGGCCGTGATTGCCGTGGGCGCATTCTACGTCCAACCTGCCAACTTCACCCCCTTC
>CAZPUI010000508.1:0-4250 GCA_964589695.1 uncultured Solibacteraceae bacterium
ACAAGGTCACCATGGAGATGATCGAAGCCACCGGCAACAAGGACGTGCTCTTCCTCCACTGCCTGCCCGCCTTCCATGACTTCGAGACCAAGCTGGCCAAGGAACAGATGGCGCTGGGTTACGACATCCGCGAAGTCACGGACGAGGTCTTCCGCAGCCGCCACAGCGTGGTGTTCGACGAAGCCGAAAACCGCATGCACACCATCAAGGCCGTGATGGTGGCCACGCTGTAGAAAAGCGCTGCGCGCTTTTTTTAGGGAGAAGGCCCCCGGTCGGGGGCCTTCGGGTGTTTGGACCTTTGGGTTAGGAGGGACTGCCGCGGGTGTTCATCGAGGGAGGTGGTTGATGGAACGGATCGCGGACGGCCGCGTTCGCCTACCTCAACCGATCACATTCAAGATGAACTCCAGCCTCGTATTCCTCAGATTCATGAATTTGTAGGGCTGATCGGTGGGGAACACGATGGAATTGCCGGCGGAAATGCGCTGGGTGGTTCCGTTCTGTTCCAGGGTCAGCTCGCCGGAGACGACGTAGAGCATTTCGCGGTAGCCCGGCAGGTCGGGTTCCCCGTGGTACTGGTCCCCCGGGGCGATGGTCCAGCGCCAGAGTTCCACGGAGCGGGTGGCGGGAAAACTCTGCAACAGGTCCACGCGGGTGCCGGGGAGGCTGCCCTGCCACAGTTGCAGTCCCTTGCTCGGCGTGCCCAGGGGGGCCGTTCCGGCCTGCTGGTGGTCGGCCACCAGTTCCGAGAAGGTCAGGCCCAGGGCGGCCGCCAGGTGGCCCAGGGTGGCGAGGCTGACGTTGTTCTCACCGCTTTCCACCATCCCGATCATGCGGCGGCTGACCTGGGACTGGGTGGCCAGGTCCTGCTGGCTCCAACCCCGGGCGCGGCGTCCCTGGATGATGTTTTGGGCAATGGTTTGGAACAGGGAACTTGGGTCGTAGGTCATGAAAACCTTGGGCAATATGTTGCGCATTTCGAAAATGGGCAATATCCTGCACATGTGCCTTGCCCATGGGAGGGCACGTTCCCTAGTCAATCAGGATCCAGGTCATCCCACCACCCTCGGATGGGACCCATGCGAGGCAAGCCATGTCCAGGAAGATCGCCCTCATCGCCATTGGTGGAAACGCCCTGCTCCAGGAGAAGGAACAGGGGCTCCAGGAACAGCAGCTGGAGCACGCGCGGGAGTGCGCGGAGATGTTCGCCAATGTGATCCAGGCGGGGTATGCCCTATGCGTGGTGCACGGCAACGGTCCCCAGGTGGGGAACATCCTCATCCAGCAGGAGGCCGGTTCGAGCCGCATTCCGCCCTACAGCCTGGATGTGGCCGATGCCATGACCCAGGGCTCCATGGGCTACATGCTGGAGCGGACGCTGCTGAACCGCCTTCGCAGCCTGGGAAACCCGGCACCCGTGACCACGCTGCTCACGGAGGTGGTGGTGGACAAGGATGATCCTGGTTTCCGCAACCCCACCAAGCCCGTGGGTCCCTTCTATCCGGAATTCCGGGCCCTCGACCTGATGAAGCAGAAGGCCTGCCACATGCGGGAGGATTCGGGCCGCGGCTGGCGCAAGGTGGTGCCCTCGCCCCGGCCCCTGGAGATCCTCCAGCTCGAGGCCGTGAGGCTGCTGCTGGAGGCTGGTCACTGTGTGATCGCCGGTGGGGGCGGTGGCATCCCCGTCATTCGCGATGGGAAGGGCCATCTGGTGGGCGTGGAAGCGGTGATCGACAAGGACCGCCTCTCCAGCCTGCTGGCGGAGCAACTCGGGGCCGATACCTACGTGATCCTGACGGGCGTGCCCAAGGTGGCCCTGGATTGCGGCTAGCCCACCCAGCGCGGGATCGACCGGATGACCGTGGCCGAGGCCCACGGGCACCTGGCCGAGGGTCAGTTTCCCGCCGGTTCCATGGGTCCCAAGATCGAAAGCGCCATCGCCTTCATCGAAGCCGGCGGCCACGAGGTCCTGATCACCAGTCCCGAGGCCCTGAAGCGCGAGCCCTACGAGACGGTGGGGACGCGCATCGTCCGAACCTAGAGCTGTTCCAAACCCCAGCCCCCGGCGGACCCGGGTGGCCCAAACCCAAGGAGAACCCCATGGCCGCACTCGGCACCGCTTCCCAGGCACTCATTGCGCAGGAGAACACCTTCGGCGCCCACAACTACCATCCCCTGGATGTGGTGTGCACCAAGGGCGAGGGCGTCTTCCTCACGGACGTGGATGGCAAGCAGTACATGGACTTCCTGGCGGCCTACTCCGCCGTGAACCAGGGCCACAACCACCCCCGCATCGGCGAGGCCATGATCAAGCAGATCAAGGCCCTGGCCCTCACCAGCCGCGCCTTCCGCAACGACCAGTTCCCGCCGCTCCTCGAAAAGCTCTGCAAGCTCACGGGCTTCGACAAGGCCCTGCTGATGAACTCCGGGGCGGAGGCCGTGGAGACGGCCCTCAAGGCTATGCGCAAGTTGGCCTATGACGTGAAGGGCATCGAGTACGGCCAGGCCGAGATCATCGTGGCGGACGGCAACTTCCACGGCCGCACCATCACCATCGTGGGCTTCAGCACCGACCCCGATAGCACCAGCCGCTTCGGCCCCTTCACCCCCGGCTTCAAGGTCGTGCCTTATGGCGATATGGAGGCCCTGAAGGCCGCCATCACCCCCAACACCTGCGCCATCTTCATGGAGCCCATCCAGGGCGAGGGCGGTGTGGTCATTCCGCCCAAGGGTTATTTGAAGGGCATCCGCGAGCTCTGCGACCAGCACCGCATGCTCATGATCATGGATGAGATCCAGTCGGGTCTCGGCCGCACGGGCAAGTGGTTCGCCTTCGAGCACGAAGGCATCCGCCCCGATGGCGTCACCATCGGCAAGGCCCTCTCCGGCGGCTACTACCCCGTGAGCGCCTTCCTGGCCTCCGCGGAAGTGATGGATGTCTTCACCCCCGGCATCCACGGCTCCACCTACGGTGGCAACCCCCTGGCCTGCGCCGTGGCCTCCGAGGCGTTGGATGTCCTGGTGGACGAGAAACTGATCGAGCGGGCCGCCGAGCTGGGGGTCTACTTCAAGGCCAAGCTGGAAGGCATCAAGACCGACAAGATCAAGGAAGTGCGCTGCCTCGGCCTCTGGGCCGGCGTGGAGCTCAAGCCCGAGGCCGGCGAAGCCCGTCCCTACTGCTACAAGCTCAAGGACCGCGGCATGCTGTGCAAGGACACCCACACCTACACCATCCGCATGGCGCCCCCCCTCGTCATCACCAAGGAGCAGATCGACTGGGCCGTGCAGCAGATCGAAGAAGTCCTGGCCTAGCAACGCTCGCCCATGGGCGAGCGGCCGCATTGTGGTCCGTCGAAAGGCCCTTGGAACCAGGGTGGGGTTGGTACCTCTGCACGGCCCCCCGCGCCCCGGCGCGGCACGCTGGGCCCTCTGGAAGGGGGAACGGCCTGCTCGCTGCGCGCGCGATTTTCCCCCTTCGACCCCCACGAGGTGGGCAGGCGGAGCCTGCCCACCTCGTCTGTGTTTTCAGCACCTTGAAGGCCCCTGAAGGCCTACGACCGAAAGACGTGGGCCGAGGGTGGAGGGCGCTGAAGCCTCGCGGGCGACCGAGGTTGAACCCGCCCAGGGGTGCTGGGGGAAACGCCCCGCCGCGCTGCTCCACGTTTTGGGCCGGTTTTTGCCTTATGGCAATCCTATGACGATGGGACTAGGATGAGCATTCCTGCGAGGTGGGCAGGATTCAGATGGAGATTTCATGAATATTCGATCCGCATCTCGATACCCACTGATCCTGCTGGGGTTGGTGGGTGGCAGCCTCGTGGCCCAGGACTTTCCCCGACGCCCGTTGGCGGAACTCGCCCAGCTGAAGGCTCTGGAACCCCAGCGCCAGGGGCAGGCCCTCGCCTTCGTGCAGGGGCGCCTCCAGCCCCTGGGTGAGGACCACCGGGCCCGGGTCCTGGGGTCCCATCTGGACGAATTCGGTCAGCTGCACACGCGCTTTGACCGCACCTTCAAGGGGGTGAGGGTCTGGGGGAGCCAGATCATTGCCCACCAGACTCCGGAGGGAACCTTCCTTCCCGAGACCCGGGACCTCGGGGTGCCGCTTTCCCTCCATGTGGAACCCTCCCTGTTGCCCAGCGAGGCCGTGGCGACGGCGCTGGGGCGCATGGCCAAGGGCAGGCTTGACGCGGAGCGCGCGGCCGAGTTGGTGGTCTACACCCTCACCACCCGGGCGGCCGCCCGCATCCTCC
>CAZPUI010000509.1:0-4245 GCA_964589695.1 uncultured Solibacteraceae bacterium
CCGCATAGAGGTGGCGACCGGCACCCTTGGCGTGGCTCACCATGGTTTCGGACTGGAGGGTGCGGTTCACCATGGGAACGGCGCGCCGGGCCTCGTCTTCCACGATCAGGAAGGCGGTGTAGGGGGTCACGATCCCGAAACGCCGGGCCAGATCCGTCACCTCGTTCCGGAGTTCGGGGTTCTCCCCTCGAAGTCGGATTTCGTCCAGGAGGAAACCGATGCGACGGGTGGCCCAGAGCCTGGGAATGAAGGCGTGGGTGGTGGCGACCTCCGGGAACTCGACCCTTTCGCTGAAGGTGTGGAGGGTGCCGCTGGCCTCACCACTGAGGGAGATCTGGACCGGCTTGGCCCCACGGTAGCGCCCCACCACCACCAGTTGCTCGCCCCGGAAGAGGTCGGGCAGGGACTGGGGATAGCTGCGGGAGATCCGCACCTCGCCACCGAGGGCAAGCTTGGGGCTGGCCAGCACGGGGTGACTGATCTTGCTGAAGAAGCTGGACACCTTCACCTCGATGTCCTCCTTGGGCAGCACGTACTGGCTCAGGGCCCGGGTGCGGCTGGCCAGCTCGTCCAACAGGTGGGTGTTCACATCCGTGCCGATGCCGAAGCTGAAGATCCGGATGTTGCGGTTCCCAAGCCCTTTCAGCGTGTTGTTCAGGATGGCCTGCTCCTGGGTGGGGCCGATGGTGGGACGACCGTCGGTGAGGAAGACCACGACGCAGGGTCGGCCCGGCTCCGTGCCCTGGACACTGCCGAGGGCAGCGCTGAGGGCCTCCTGGATGGCCGTGCCCCCCATGGGGCGCAGGTCCTTGAGGAAGGTCCGGGCCCGCGCCAGGTTGGCTTCCGAGGCCCCCACCACCCGTTCGAAGAGGGGTTCGGCCTCGGTGGAGAACCGCACCACCTCGAAGCGATCGCCCGCATTCAGATTGGCCAGGCAGAACCCCAGCGCCCTTTTGGCCTGGTCCAGCTTGCCCCCCTCGGCCATGGAACCCGAGGTGTCCAGGACGAAGACCACATCCTTGTGGACCACGGCCTTCGTGTCGAAGGGGGGCGAGGCCAGGAGCAGGAAGTAGCCCTCGGCCTCCTGGGGGTCCTTCCAGGTGAGCAGATTCAGGCCAATGTCCGAGGCGCCCTTGGTGGAGAACAGGAGCTGGAAATCCGTGTCGGGACGGGCGTTCCTGGCCTCGAAGCCCACGGTGGCCGTCCGGGCATCCTTCCGGCGGATCTCCACCTCGTGGGAGGGGGAGTAGAGGGCCTTCAGGGGCTGGGTGGTGGCCAGATTGACCTTGATGGACACGCTCTCCAGGGGCTGGCTGGAGAACTTCTCCGTGTTCAGCGGGTAGACATAGTCCACCAGGCCGCTGTCCCGCTTCAGGAGCTGGGTGTACTTCAGGCGGATGCGCTTCTCCGAGCGGGGTTCGATGGGGAACACCCTCAGCTTGAAGAGCCCCTGGCCCACGTATTCCAGGAGGGCCGGGTCCAGGGCCCTTCGCACAATGTCTTCGTAGATGGTTCGGGCCTTGGCGGCATCCAGCAGCTCCGCCTCCTGCATCTTCCCGTTCACGTCCATCATCAGCCTGTCGATCTGGGCGTGCTTGGGGATGGGGAAGAGGTAGGTGCCTTCCAGCCGACTGTCATTGGGATTATAGAAGACCTGGTCCACCTCGGTGGTGGCCACCTGGTCCTGGATGGTCACGGTCACGTGGTGGTACTTGACCGCAAGGGGGGCGAAGGCGTGCCGGGCGGGCAGTCCGCGGCCCGGTGGGTTGTGGATGACGATCAGGCCATCGGCCCATACCCCGAGCCCCCCCAGGAGCCCCAGGGCGAAGAACAATCGGCACAGCCAGTGCAGGGTTGCCATGGAACCTCCGGAAGGGACACGGCCATGGGACAAGGCCCGTTCCGAAAAAGTTCCAAACTACCCGAGGACCTGTTTCATGCGCCGGACACCCTCCTGGATGTCCCGGGGCTGCAGATTCCCGTAGCCGAGCAGGAGGGTGTCCCGGCAGGCCCGGGGGTTCTGGATGGCGTGGGCGCTGAGGGGGGTGAGGTCCACCCCCGCGGCGTGAAGCCGGGCCATCAGGGGGACCGTGAAGGCCATGCCGGGGAAGCGCACGGCCATGTGGAGGCCCGCCGAGGCCCCCTCCACCCTGGCCCGGTCCTGAAAGCTGGAGGCAAGGGCATCCAGGAGGGCCAGCCGACGCTCGGCATAGACTTTTCGCATTCGGTGGAGGTGGCGCTCCAGGCGGCCCGAGCGGATGAACTGGGCCATGGCGGCCTGTTCGATCAGTGGGGTATGCACATCGGTGAACCGCTTGCGTGCGGTCCAGCCTTCCCTCAGCCCTTCGGGAAGCACCACGTACCCCAACCGCAGGGCAGGGGCGAAGCTCTTGCTGAAAGTCCCCAGGGTCGCCACGGTCTCCGGATCCGATTCCCGCAGGGGCGGCAACGGGGGGCCGTCGTACCGGAACTCACCGTCGTAGTCATCCTCGAGCACCAGGACGCCATGGGATCGGGCCCAGGCCACGAGCTGGGCGCGCCGGGGGGCGGGCAGGACGCCCCCCAGGGGGAACTGGTGGGAAGGCGTCACATAGACGAGGCCAGCCTGGGGGGTGGTCAGGGCATCCACCTTGAGCCCCTGGCCGTCCACCGGAACGGGTCGGATGGGCACCCCCATGGCCTCCAGCTGGTGCCGAAGTCCCTGGTGGCAGGGGTCCTCGAGGAGGGCACTCCGGCGACGGCCACATGCCATGGCGGTGAGGATGGACAGGGCCTGGGTGGTGCCGGAGGTGATGAAGATCGCCTCGGGGCCGGCCCGCAGCCCCCGGGTTCGGTAGAGGTGGTCCGCCAGGGCCTCCCGCAACTCCGTAAGCCCCTCGGCGTCGCCGTAGCCACCCCGGCTCAGGCGGGGGGCCTCCCGCTTCAGGGCCTGTCCCCAGGCCGCCCAGGGGATGAGGTCGAGGGCGGGAAGGCCCGTGTGGAAGGCAATGCCGCCAGGCCGCGTGGCCTTGACGGGGCTCTGGGGCGGGGCAGGGGCAAGACGACGCGGTTTGGGGACCCCTGAACCCGCGCAGACATAGTGGCCCGAACCCCGGCGCCCCTCCAGGAAGCCCTCGGCCTGGAGCTGTTCGAGCGCCTCCACCACCACGGTGCGGGAGACCCCCAGCGCCAGGGCCAGGGCTCGGGAGGAGGGGATCCGCTCGCCCCCCCTCAGTTCACCGGAACGGATTCGGCCTCGCAGGGCCTCCGCGAGCTGGCGACCCAGGGCGTGTCGGGAGGTGGGATCCAGGGTCAGGCCAAGCATCCTGGGGCTCCAAAGTGGTCCTTAAAAATTGTCAAAATGTGGACGTTTCAACATACCACTTTATCACGGATGATCCTGGACATCCCCCGGAGAATGGCTCTGGGGCTCTGTGGGAGGCCACGCATGGATGCCTTTTCCCCCGCCGCGTTCCTGGGAATCGTTGCGGTGGCCTCGGCGACGCCGGGGCCCAGCATGGTCCTGGCCATGGAGCACGGCATGCGTTTCGGCGTGCGGGGGGCCGCCGTCACGGCCCTTGGCAATGTGGCCGCCACCTTGGTCCAAGTGCTGCTGTCCCTGGCGGGACTGGACCTGCTGGGACTCGGTTCACCTGCCCTCCTCGCGGGGCTCCGCCACCTCGGGGCACTGTACCTCGCCTTCCTCGGGATCCAGGCCCTTCGCACCCGGGGCACCGCCCTTTCGCCCCAGGGGCCGCTCGATGAGCCCCATCGCGCTGCGGGCCCTTCCTTGCGGTGCATCCCGCCTGAACTCGCCGCGGGTGCACAAAATTTGCAGTCCCCCTCGCCGACCCCGCGCCGCTTTGCCACGGCCTTCCTGGTGACCCTGGGGAATCCGAAAGCCATCGTGTTCTTTGTCGCCCTCTTCCCCTCGATGCTCGCCTCCGGTCCATCGTCCTTCCTGGGGCTGGCGGGGCTGGTCACCTCCATCCTCCTCATCACGTTCGTGTGCATGATGCTCTATGCCGGGTTCGGCCAGGGCCTGATGGCCGCCCTCGGGGAGCCCCGAGGTGCCCGGGTGGGTCGGTGGCTGGTGGGTGCTTCGTTCATGGGCTTCGCGGGCTGGATGGTGCTCCATGGGAACTGAGGTCCACCGGATGCTGGCATGGGCCCAGGACCGGGGGTACGGGGTGGCCTGGGGGCCCCTTGCCCTGGCGGCAACGGCACGGGCGCGCGTGATGGAGCTCGCTGCGGACCCCACGCGCT
>CAZPUI010000510.1:0-4242 GCA_964589695.1 uncultured Solibacteraceae bacterium
TGTTGGCGTGGCGGGGCAGGTTGTAGAAGGGCGCCATGCCTTCGCGGGCCCGCAGGGTGAATCCGGAAAGGGTCAGGGCAAGGGGGCAAAGGGAACCGCGTCGCATCGCGACTCCTTCAGTTGAGTTCTTTCAAGATGGCAGCACCCTCCAGGACCTTGGCCAGGACCTCGCGGATGGCCCGGATGTCCACGCTCACGGTGCGGTTGGTTCGACCGTCGTAATAGTAGGGTCCCCCCAGGCTTTCCAGGTTGCCATCGAAGGCCAACCCCACCAGTTCGCCCTTGGCATCCACCACCGGACTGCCGGAATTGCCGCCAATGATGTCGTGGGAAGAGGCGAAATTGTAGGGTGTGTCGGGGTCCAGGACGCTTCGCCGGTCCAGCCAGCGCTGGGGGAGGCGCCAGGTGTCCCTCTGCAGGTTGTGGGTGGTGCCCCCCCAGCCCACGAAGCGGTCGAAGAGGCCCCCCAGTGTGGTGAAGGGCTGCACCAAGGTACCGTTGGCAGGATAGGTCTCCACCGCGCCATAGGTGAGGCGCAGGGTGAAGGTGGCGTCAGGATAGGTGAGCTTTCCGTACAGGGCGAAGCGAGCCCGGGCAATCCGATCGCCATGTTCGCGTAATGGTCCTTCCACCAGCTTCTCCCGCTGCTCCCGCAGGGCCCGCTGCAAAGGATCCAGGCGTCGGGCCAGGGCCACCATGGGGTCCTGGCAGGAGGCCATGGCCGTCGCGCCCCCCTCCAGCAGTCGCCGAACCTCCGACGGGTCCTGGAGTCGAGTACCCGCCACCACGGCCTTCGCGACCTCCAGGGGAGCCTTCCCCCCCAGCAGGGCCTTCACGTAGGGGTGCTTCGACCCCAGCAGGTCCAGGGCCTCCTGCATCCCCGAAGCCAGAAGATGGGTCTCCAGGTCGGGGTTGAAGGGCACGGGCCGGGTGCGGCCCAGGCGTGTCTTCAGCTCCCCGAGGCCCGCCTCGGCGTACTCGCTCAGGCGCTTGGCCTCGGGCTTGGCCACCTCCGTGGGCAGGCGCAGCAGATGGAGGGCGGTCCCCAGCACTTCGCTCCCCCGGTTGTCCATGAGCTGCAGCTCGAGGGCCATGCGCTTCCGCGCCGCCAGGGCCTTGCGGATACCCTCCCAACTGGCACCGGCCTCGGCCCGCAGCGCCGGGTCCTTCATGACCCTGGCCCGCAGGTCCGCCTCGGCCTTGGCCACCTTGGCCATGGCCTCGAGGTTCCTGAGGGAGGCCAGGTAGCCCCTCTGGGCCTTGAGCCCATTGTCGATGCCGTAGATCATGCCCCCCACCTGGGTGCGCGCCTCGAAGCTGCGCTGGGCAAAGGCCTCCAGATAGGCGCGACGCCTTTCGGCCGCCTGGATGCCCAGGGGCGAGAAGGTGTCCCGTTCCGCCTCCATCTGGGCCAGGGTGAAGAGGCGCCGGGTGGTGCCAGGGTGACCTGAAATGAAGGAGGCCTCCCCGGGTTTGAGTCCCGAGGGGCTCCAGCGCAGGAAGTGCTCGGGGCGGAAGGGCTTCCCTTCCTGGTAGACCCGCAGGAGTGCAAAATCCAGGTGGTGGCGGGGGAAGGTGAAGTTGTCGTGGTCCCCGCCAAAGCGGGCCACGCTCAGCTCCGGAGCCACCACCAGGCGGACATCCGTGAACTTCCGATAGACGTAGAGCCAGGTCTCGCCCCCCTGGTAGAGGAGGACGGGCTCCACGGTCAGGCCCGTCTGGATGCGCAGGGCCTCATGGGCACGGGCGGTTTCCCGTTGCCGAGCCCGCAGGGCCTCCGAAGGATCCTTCACGCCCTTGGCGGCTGCCGCCACCTGGGCCGTGATGTTCTCCAGGCGCACCAGTTGCATGACTTCCAATCCCGGAACCCTCAACTCCTGATCCCGGGAAAGCGCGGTGAAGCCGTCCTTCAGCAGGTCCCGCTCCCGGGTGCTCAACCGCTGGATCAGGCCCCGAACCACGTGGTGATTGGTGAGCACCAGGCCCTCGGAGCTCACGAAGGAGGCACTCCCCCCCGGGAAGCGGAGGGAGGACAGGCGAAGATGATCCACCCAGGCCTCGCTGGGGGTGAACCCGAAGCGGGCCTGGATCTTCGCCAGGGGCAGGTTGTCGAAGGTCCACATACCCTCGTCGGCGAAGCCCGTCAGGGAAGCGGCAAGGGCCAGAAGGAGGGCGCGGGACATGGAGGACTCCTGGGCGTGAAGTCAGGGCTGGCGCTTGGGACGTCGCCGGAGGCGGGACAGGGAAGGCAGTTGGGTGGCCGCCTCGGGCCGAGGGTCCGCCGGGGTGGTGAGTTCATTCACCAGGTGCGGGGCGCCATAGACCTTGTCCAGGGCTTCCAGGAGGGCCCGGATGTCCACGCTGATGGCCCGCTGGGCCTGGCCGTCGTAGAAGAAATTACCGGTAAGGCTCTCCTGGTTGCCATCGAAGAGCACCCCCAGCAGTTCCCCCTTGAGGTTCACCACGGGACTGCCGGAGGCACCCCCCACCGCATCCACCTTGTGGACAAAATTCAGGGGGGTGGCCGGGTTCAGCGCCCCGCGCACCTTCTCCCAGCGGGGGGGAAGGAGCCAAGAGGCCTCCGCCTCGGGGTGCAGCTTCCCCACCTCGGCCTTTTGGAACATGCCCGCGAAGGTACTGAAGGGATGGTCGGCGTCGCCTTCCGGACCCGCGAGGGCACCAAAGGAGAGCCGGAGGGTGCCATTGCCATCGGGGTAGAGACCATGTCCCGCCAGGGCAAACCGGGCGCGCCCGATCTGAGCCAGGTGCAGGCTGAAGGGAGCGTTCACCTCCTTGTCCAGCCAGTCCCGGATGGCCCGGCAATCGGGGTCGATGCGTCGGGCCAATTCGAGCATGGGGTCCTTGCAGGCCCGGATGGCCTGGGGCCCTTTCTCCAGAAGCTTGGCCCGGAAGCCGGGGTCCAGGAGCTGGGTGCCCTTCATGAGGCTGTCCACAAGCCGCTCGGGCGACTGACCACCGGTGAGGGCCCGCACGAAACTGTGGCGCGGTCCCAGGTGTCGGCGGCACTGAAGCACATGGCTCAGGAGTACGTGGCGCTCCAACTCGGGGTTGAGGGCCTGGGGCTGCAGCAGGAAGGCTTTCATCTCCGGCAGGTAGGCCTCCTGGTAGTCCGGAAGGCGCTGGGCATCGGGCTTCCCGGGTTCGGTGCCCAGGCGCATGAGCACGAGGGCCAGGGTGAACAGGTGGCTGTCCCCCGTGCCGATGATCTGGGCCTCCTTGTACCGACGCCGGTAGCGTTGGAGGGCCTGTTCGATGGCGGAGAAACTGGGCAGCGCCCCCCGGAGCTTCCTGTGGTGGGCCATCTCCCGGCGGAGGAGGTCCTCCTGGACCTGGAGTTTATGGAAGGCACCCGCATCCTGGAGGCCCGCCAGCCAGGCATTCACCTTCTTCAGGGTGTTCTCCGTGCTCGCAACCTGGGCCCGCACCTGGCGTGCATGCTCCGGGGATCGGCGGCCATAGCTGCTGAGGGTCTCCAGATACTCGCCCAGGGCTTCCCGGCGGAAGGGCAGGCTGACATCCCGGGAGAAGCGCATCTGGGCCATGGTTTCCCGCCGCTGGGTCCTGCCGGGATGCCCTGCGGTGAAGGTGAGGTCCCCGGCCTTGGGGGCCTCCTTGGCCAGGGCGAGGTGGTGGGGTGTGCGATAGGGTCGCCCCTGCTCGTAGACCCGGAGCAGGCAGGCGTCCAAGGCATGGCGGGGAAAGGAGAAGTTCTCCTTGTCTCCGCCGAAATAGGCCACCGCCTGCTCCGGAACCATCACCAGGCGGACGTCCTCATGGCGACGATAGCCGTAGATCCAGTATTCACCGCCCCCAAAAAAGGTGACGGTCTCGCACTGCAGGCGGGTGCGATGCTGGAGGTCCCGCTTGATGGCCGCAAGGGCGATGCGCCGTGCCTTCAGAGCCTCCCCCTCCACCATGCCGGGCCTGACCGCCTGGTTGACGCGGTCGGTCACCTGCACCATGGATTCCAGGGTCATGACATGGAAGCCCGGCAGCCGAAGCTCCTCTTCCCGATCCGAGGCCACGAACCCCTCCTTCACCCAATCCCACTGGGGGGTTGAGATGTTCTGGAGGGATCGACGGACCACATGCTGGTTGGTGAGCACCAGTCCATCCCCACTCACGAAGGCGCCGCTCCCCCGGGGTAGTTTCACGGCCGAGCGCCGAAGGTGCTCCAGCCAGGCCGCATCGGGAATCACGCCATAGGCAGCCTTGAGCTGG
>CAZPUI010000511.1:0-4229 GCA_964589695.1 uncultured Solibacteraceae bacterium
CCGCGGATTTGGCCGCATCCAGGCGGCCCCCGGCGTACAGGGGCTGGTTCACCTGGAGGGTGGCCCCCGTGCCCTGGACCGGATCAGGGCGGTTCAAACTCGCCGGCATGAAATCCATGGGACCAATGCGCGCCTGGTTCAGTTTGGAGCCGAAGGCCATCATGGGCTCGTCCGTGCGGGTGAACCCCAGGTTCAGGCTGGCGGTGGGAAGGCGCAGGGCCGCCATGGATCGGGCCTCTGCCTGGGCCTTGGCCACCATGGATTCTCCGGCCTGCAGGCCCGGCTGCTGCTGCCAGGCCTGGTGGATGGCCTCCGACAAGGTGAGGGGCGCCTGGGCCTGGAGGGCGAGGGCGGCCAAGGGCAGGGCGAAGCGAAGGGTGCCGTGCATGGGGGAAGACTCCTTGCGGAAAGGGATCACACCAGGGACTGGAAGCTGCTGCGCACTCGGGCACTCACATGATGGGTGACCAGCTCGCAGAGGGTCTTGGATAGGGGGAGCAGAGGCTTGAAGAATACGAGGTTTCCCATGGGTTCGCGGTGCACCAGTCCCACCCGCACCAGGGACGCGAGATGCTTGCTGGTGTTGGCCTGGGAGAGCCCCGTGGCTTCCGCCACCCGCCCCTGGCACAGGGGTTCACCGGCATCCAGAAGGGCGCGCAGGATCTTGAGCCGGGACACATCCCCCAGGGCATCGAAGAAGCCGCTCACATCAGCCAGGATGGGTTCGGGGAGGGGATTGGGGGTCATGTTTCACCTACAACCATAAAGTTATATGGTTGAAACAGAATGTCAACCCCTGCTCCAAAAATGTGTCGAGCCCAGGCCTTCGCGGACCTCCAGGCGAACAACACCCAGCGCGGTTCCCGGTCACAACCCTAAGAGCAGGTTAAACACGGAGAACACTTAGAACACGGAGATAGGCACGGAGAAAAGATTGAAGAGTTAAAGGGTGAGGAGCACAGAGGTCCAATCCGGAGTCCATTCGACGGGCTTCTCGACGGAACGGGCCAAGCGCACGGGCTTGGCGCTCTTAACTTGCGCCTTTCCCGTGCGCTTGGCCCTCCGCTCGCCTGTAGGCGAGCGGCCGCATCGCGGTCCGTCGAAAAGCCCTGGGAACCATGGTTGCGTTGGTACCTCTGCGCTGCTCCCCGCGTACCGGCGCGGTGCTCTGAGACCTCTGCGTTTTCAGTTTCTTGAAGGCCCCTGAACGCCTACGCCTCAACAAACTTTTCACCCTGATCTGCCGAGCCGTGTACGGCCCTCACACCCTCGATAAGGTCCCCGTGCTTACTCCGTGTCCTCATGCAACGCATGCGTTGCATCTCCGTGTTTAAATTCTTGAAAAAAATAGTGTTGCCAAAATGCTGAGCTTTGACTCTGCTCGAGAGTGTCGGGCAGGACCACCAGGTCCCGGTTGGAAAGGTAGGGTTCCCTCGATAATGACCCCAGGAGGCTCCATGGATACCCTCGACGAACGCGCCCGCGCCATCCGCCTGGTCTGCACCGATGTGGATGGGGTCCTCACGGATGGGCTCCTGCACTTCGGGGCCGAGGGCGGGCACACCAAGCTCTTCCATGTTCGGGATGGGGCAGGCATCGTCTACCTGCAGAAGGCGGGGATTCGGGTGGCCTTCATTTCGGGGCTGGATTCGCCCGCCACCGTGGCCAGGGCCAAGCACCTGGGGGTGGAGGAGTGCCATGTGGGACATCTGGCCAAGGGACCCGTCCTGGAGCGGCTCTGCGCCACCTACGGTCTGGACCCCAGCCAGGTGGCCCACGTGGGGGATGATCTGCCGGACCTGCCCCTCCTCCGCCGGGTGGGATTGGCCTGCTGCCCCCAGGATGCGGTGCCCGAGGTCCTGGCCCTCAGCCACTGGGTGGTGCCGGTTCCCGGTGGGCAGGGGGTGCTCCGGGCCGTTGCGGAACGAATCTTGAAAGCCCAGGGAGCTTGGGACACCGTTGTCTCCTCCTACATGGGCTAAGCCAATGAGAAATCAGATCCTTGTGTGTGCGGCAATTACTGCCTCTCTCGGCGCCCAGGACCTTCGAACCCTGGGCCTCCAGGTGCGGGCCTCGGTGCCCACGGAGAACGTGGCGGAATCCACGGGCAAGAAGACCACGGTGGGGGCGAGCCTGCAGGCCGAAGTGGCCCTGGAGGGCGGGTACCACTGGCGGGTGGCCCTGGGAGGGGATCGCTGGGGCCCTGGCCCCTGGACCAACCGACCCGGGGTGACGGCGGAGGTGAGCGCGGCCCATCTGGAGTTCGAATTCATCAAGCTGTTGCGTCCGGATGTGGAACCGGACCATCTGGGCCCCTACCTGATGGCGGGGGTCCGCTTCGTGGGCTGGAATGTGAAAACCACCGATCGCCTGGCGGACCTCCGCAAGAGCCGCAACGTCACCCACGTGGCAGGGAGCGTGGGCTTCGGCTACCGCTTTGCGCCCTGGCTGGATGTGGAGCTGAAGACCTTCTACGGGCGCATCGATCCCGATTTCTCGGGGGGGGCCTTTTCCTTCGGTCTGACCTACCGATTCTGAAGGGGGGGGCTGCGGGCCCCCCAGTCTCTCCGCGGAGGAGACCATGCCCCACTGCCGTTGCATCACCCTTGCCTGCTCCCTCCTTCCAGGTTCAGGCCCTGGTGCTTCCCTCCGGGCCCCCAAGGTTCGGTGGGGTGCCCTCCTGGTGACCCTGGTACTGACCTTCATGGCCACCCTCGGCTGTGGGGGAGGGGCGGATGCCGGAGGCACCGTGAGTGGGGCGGGGATCCAGATCTCGGTGACCCCGACCGCCGCGGAGCTCAAGCCCGGCGAGTCCAGGCTCTTTGCCGCCCGCATTACGGGGAGCACCAACACCGCCGTGACCTGGACCGTGGTGGGGGGCGAAACCAACGGCATGTTCACGGGCCAGACGGGGCTGTACACCGCTCCGGCCACGCCGGGCATCTATACGATCCTGGCCGCGTCCTTGGCCGATCCCAATGTGGCCACCACCGCCACGGTGATCGTGACCCAGAAGAACCCCGTGCAGGTGAGGATCTCCCCCAAGACGGCCACCATCGGCATGGGGAGCAACCAGACCTTCTACGCCGCCCTCACCGATGACCTCGGCTATGCGACCCCCGACCAGCGGGTGACCTGGTCCGTGGTGGGCGGCTCCACGAACGGGGTCTTCAGCGGCGCCACGGGACTCTACACCGCCCCCATGCTGCCTGGGGCCTACACCGTGATGGCCACCGCCGTCAGCGATTCCCGTCAGTTCGACACCGCCACGGTGATGGTGGTGAACACCACCCCTGGCGTGAAGGTCTTCGTGGAACCCGCCACCATCACCATCAAGCCCAAGGAGTCCGTGGCCTTTACGGCCAGGGTGGACGGGACCAGCAACCAGTTGGTGCAGTGGGCGGTGGTGGGAGGCAGCTCCAACGGCACCTTCCAGGCAAGCTCAGGGCTCTACACAGCCCCCGCAACGCCTGGTGTCTATACGGTGACGGCCACGCCCCTGGCGGATCCCACCCGCATCGGCACCGCATCCGTGGTGGTGACGAACGTGGAGAACGTGACCGTATCCGTCAGTCCCAAGCAACCGTCCCCCATCGTGCCCGGCGCCACCATCGCCTTTTCCGCGGCCGTCACGGGTACTGACAACAAGCTGGTGAAATGGCTGGTGGTGGGGCGCGACGAGAATGGCACCTTCGTGGGCACCACAGGGCTCTACCAATCCCCCCTGCTCCCAGGCACTTACACCGTCATGGCCTACAGAGTGGCGGACCCCGCCCAGTTTGATGGTGCGGGGGTCACGGTGACCACCGCCTCCCGTCCCCTGCTGCGTGCCACCGCCACCGCCAGTGCAACGGCATATGCCTTCCGTCGCATGCTCCAGAAGAGCCTGCGCCCGCACCTAGATGCCATGCCGTTGGCAGAACCACTCGCCGCTGCGCCTCGGTTGAAACCACCAATCTTGCCAAAGGAATGGGGGCGTCGTTGGCGTGCTGCCGATCCTGTAGTTTTCAGCGGCACCACTGCCGCGCTGGCAGCGCTACCGATCAACCATGCGGTCGGCGTGGTCGGCATGCGCGGTGGTGCCACCGCTGCCGGTCAACGGCTGACGGCATTCCTCGCCAACGGCGTCGACCGTTACCACGAGGACCGCAACGTGGTCGATGACGGCGCGGCAAGCGGCCTGTCGCCGTGGCTGCAATGGCTGCCGGGGCGTCTCATTCACGTCAACG
>CAZPUI010000512.1:0-4228 GCA_964589695.1 uncultured Solibacteraceae bacterium
GCAGTACATGTACGCATGGCGTAGGGGTAGCTTCAGCTACACCAAGCGACTTGCCTTTGATCCCATGAATCCCAACGACCCCAACTTCAATCCCACCGGTCTCCCTGTGGTGGACAGCATTGCGGGATCAGGCATCACCAAGACCGTGTATACGAGCCCCAATGGCCATTACAAGACCACTTGGGACGAGCGAAACACCAGCCTCAAGATTGATTGGGATATCCCCTTGGTGAAGAAACTTCGCCTCATCGGCGGCTTGGCCCTCACCAATCTGTTCAATGAATCCCGCTGGTCCTCCCTGGGTTATACCGGCGAAGTGCTTGGTTCCACCTCCGCAGGGTTCCAGACGGGCCGAAAGTTGAGAAACTTCGCGTACACGAACCCCTCGTCCGGTGGATGGCCTACGGGCACGAACTGGAAACCATCGGATGCTGGCATCGGCGGCTACAACACGCCGCGTGGTGTGAATGTGCTTGATGATCGCAGCTCTGCCGAAGCTGGATTCTCCATTGGCCTGAAGTTCTGAGACAAACGGAGGCAACATGTCCCTCACTCTGCGTTCCCTCCTCCTGCCTGCGGTGGTTGGTCTCTCTCTGTCGGCGCAGGACGCGCTGACTTTCAAATGGGAGATCTCCGGGGGCCCGATTCTGGCCACACCTGCCCTGACCAAAGCCACCGAAAATAAATATGGCTATGCCGGTGCCGTGGGGCTCACCGCGCACCTTCCCGGTCCTGGCCTCGACCTGCGTTTCGGGCTGGGCTACAACGTGATGCCAGGCAAGACCCGGATCAGCACCAAAACGGACCTCAAATCCCTTCAGCTGACGCTGGATGTCTACATGGCGACCTGGACCAAGAACTTGACCTGGTTCATGGGTTTTAGCGGAAATAAGTACACAGCCACCAACTCGGGCTACGAGATTATGGGTACAGCCTATACCCAAGGTGGTGCCAAGCGGGTGGCAGCCCTGGACGCCTTTTCCGTGAAGGCGGGCAAGGATGACAAGGGCATCAAGGGCGGTCTTCGGTTGGGCCTCAACTATGCCTTCAATTCCCACCTGGCCCTCGAATTGCTCTTCCAGCAGACGGAACTTTCCGGTGGTTTCCATGTGGAACCGAAGGTTCATCCCGACTATCCCAACGGGTATGCGAACATGGGTGCCATGAATCCATCGTGGTTCCAGCTGGGGGTTAAATACACCTTCTAGCGGGTGTTCGAAGGGTAGGAAGGGGGCGCCCTGAGGGTGCCCCCTTTGTTTGGGCTTAGGTTGCTGGATGGAGATTGATTGAACCCTGAGCCAACAGTCAATGAGCTACAGCGCCCTCAGTAGCTTCATCGCCAGCTCACCCAAGGAGGGATCCCGGGCCCCCATGAGGAGGATGAGGTCACCGGCCTGGGCTTCGACGGCGAGGGTTTCGGCCAGGTGGCTGCGGTCGACCCAGGCGGCAGCTGCCCCGCGGGCCACCAGGTCGTCCACGACCTCGTGGCTGGTGAGGGTTCGTTCCGCGGTCCCCCCTGCGTAGAAGACCTCCAGCATCCACACACGATCCTGGGGACGAAGACCCGCACACAGCACGTCCACCAGCTCCTGGCGCATGAAGCGCAGGGGGCCGAAGCCGTGGGGTTGGAAGACGGCCAGGACCCGGGGCGCCTGGAGCTGGGCGGTGGCCAGGGCGGCGGCCACCTTGGCGGGGTTGTGGGCGAAATCGTCCACAACCGTCACGCCTCGGTGGGTTCCCAGGACCTGGAAGCGTCGTCCCACCCCCTGGAAGCGCGCCAGGGGCTCCACCAGGTCGCCCAAGGGCACCCCCAGGACTCGACAGGTGGCCAGGGCGGCCAGGGCATTCTCCACGTTGTGTCGGCCGGGGCAGGGCAGGGTGAAGGAAACCCCTTCCAACCGAAAGCTCGAGCCCTGGGGGCCCAGGACCAGGTCTTCGGGTGGGACGTAAGCCTTTGGGCCCAGTCCGGTCACCACGGCCTGGGACTGGAACTCCCGCAGCGGTTCGCCCTCCCCCACCACGAAGGCCTCGCGGCACTGAAGCTGGAAGCGGCGGAACATCTCCAGGACCACCTCAGGCTCCTTGTGGTCCCGCTGGAGGTTCAGCACCACCCCCACCGCCGGGTGGTAGCGCACCACCGTGCCATCGCTCTCGTCCGCCTCGATCACCAGGAGGTCGGAGCGGCCCCTCCAGGCATTGCCCCACAGGCCCTGGGCCTGCAGCGCCCGAAGGTCTCCGCCGGTGATGAGCGAGGGATCCCGGCCCGCGCCACGGAGCAGTTCGAACACCATGGCGGTGGTGGTGGATTTGCCGCTGGTGCCCGTGATGGCCACCGTGCGGTGGGAGGCCACGAGGTCCGCCAGGAGTTCAGATCGGTGCAGCAGGGGGATGCCCCGTCGTCTGGCCTCCTGCACTTCGGGCACCGAGTCCTCGATGGCGGTGGAGACCACCAGGGCTTGGCAGTCCGGGCCCAGGCCCGAACCATCCTGGGGGTGGATCCCGATGCCCAGTCGCGCCAGGTGGGACTGGGCCTCGGGTCGCTCCCCGCGATCGAAACTGCGGTCGCTGCCGGTGACTTGACGGCCCCCCAGGGCCAGGAATTGGGCCAGGGCACTCATGCCACTGCCCGCGATCCCCGAGAAGTGGAAGGTGCCGCCCGGTTCCATGCTCAGCGCTGCCCGACGTAGGGATTCGTGGCCATCTCATCCCCCAGGGTGGTTGTGGGGCCGTGGCCGGGCACCACGCGGGTGGACGCGGGCAGGGTGAAGAGCCGGGTCTGGATGCTCTCCACCAGGGTGTCCCAGGATCCGCCCCAGAGGTCCGTGCGTCCCACGCCCCCCGCGAAGAGGGTATCCCCCGAGGCCAGCATGGGTCCCCGGGTCCCTTCGCCAAGGAAGCAGCACCCGCCAGGGCTGTGCCCGGGGGTATGGATCACCCGCAGGCCGTGCAGCTCCTGTCCATCCTCCAAGGGGGTGGTGCGGGGGGCCTCCACCGGGTCCATGCCAAAGGAGTCCAGTTGCTGGCGGAGCATGGCCAGGATGAAGGCATCCTCGGGGTGCAGGTAGACCGGAACCTTGTAGTGGCTCTGAAGCTCCGCCGCGGCCCCCACATGGTCAAAATGGGCATGGGTGAGGAGGATGGCCTGGACCTGGAAGCCATGGCGGGCCACTTGGGCCTGGATGCGGGCCCCATGGCCGCCGGGATCCACGAGGACGCCGGTGCGATCCTCTGGATTCCAGATCAGGGAGCAGTTGACCCCCAGGGGGCCGGTGGAAAGGTGGTCGAGGTGCAGCATGGCTATCCCAAAGCGGCGAGGAGGGTGGGGAAGTCGGTGCGGGAGGTGGCATCCAGGCTGAGGGGGGTGAGGGCCACCACCTGGTCCACCCCGATTGCCCGGACATCCGAATCCGGTTCCAGGGTGTGGGGGTCCATGGTGACCAGGATGCGACCCTCCCCCAGGCGGCTGGCGGGGTGGGGGATGTCCAGGGTAACGGTGAAATAGGGCTGCCGACTCAGGCGGCAAAGGCGCCAGGGGGTTTCCAGGGTGGCGGTGGCGGGTACATCCAGCTTCAGAAGGTCCACGTCCGGGGGCAGCGGGGTGCTGAGAAGGCAACGGGCAAAGCACCGCACGAAGTGGATGGCGGTGGTCCAGTCCCGCTCGGGGTGGTGGTGGAAGTGGGCGGGTTCGGTCTGAAGGGAACAGGCCAGGGCGGGGATGCCCAGGACCGCGGCCTCGATGGCGGCGCCCACGGTGCCGGAGGCACTCACGCTGGTGCCCACGTTCTCGCCGTAGTTGATGCCGCTCACCACCATGTCCGGCCGACGGTCCAGGCACAGGGCCTGGAGGGCGTGGCGGACCACCGTTGCCGGGGAAGCCTCCAGGCAATGGGCCTGAATGGACACACCCTCGACGTTGAATGCGACGGCTTCGAAGCAGGCATCTCGGCGCCCTGTCAGGCTCCGGCCCATGGCCGTCTGCTGGCTGGCCGGTGCCGCCACCAGGATGTCTCCCAGGCCCAGCACGGCCTGTACGGCCGCCCGGAGACCCGGTGAAGCGATGCCATCATCGTTGGTGACCAGGATGAGGGGGCGGGGCATCAGAGGGCCTTGAGGGCCGAAAGCTCCTGGGGTGACAGGAAGCGCCACTGGCTGGGTTTGAGGTCCGGATCGTCCAGGGGACCGAACTGGATGCGCCGCAACTTGGAGACGGGATGGCCCAGGGCGGCGA
>CAZPUI010000513.1:0-4224 GCA_964589695.1 uncultured Solibacteraceae bacterium
CCGATCGTTGCTCTCCCGGTCCCAGGCCTCCTTGGTGCGCATGTCAAAGAGAAAGTCCGAGAAGCGGTCCTTCAGCCGGTCGAAGAGGGCCTGATCGAAGCAGTAGAGTCCCTCGCAGGCCAGCATGGCCCTCATGCGCTGGCCCTCGCCCTCCCGCTCATCCCAGCAGCGTTCCACCAGGGCCAGGAGGGCCGGCAGTTCCTGGGGTGGGATGGGCTGATCGAAGCTGGTGAAGGCGGCAAGGGTGCCCTCCAGGGCCAGGATGAGGACCTGGGGGTGCTTGAGGGCCGCGGCCTTGTGCAGCAGACCCAGGCTGGCCTCCACCGTCCCCAGTCCCCCCAGGGCCCTGGCCAGGGAGAGCTGAAGGTTCAGGGGCTTTCCATCGTGGAGCAGCTCCATGAGGGGGCCGGCGGCGGGGGGGTAGCCGATGGAGGCCAGGGCATCCACCGCTTCCAGCACCAGGTCGTCCCGGACCTCCCGTTGCACCAGGCCCACCAGGGGTTCGGCGGCGCGCCGACTCTGGTTCTCCCCGAAGACCTGGATGGCCCGGCGCATCTGGTCCACCTGGCCGGATTCGAACATGGTCATGAGGGCAGGGAAGCTGCTGGGCAGCTTGCCAAGATGGTGGATGGCCAGCTGCCCCACCTCCACGATGGGATCCTGCATGGCCCGGAGGAAGAAGGGCGTCAGGGCATCCTCCTCCCGAGCCCCCAGGGCATCCAGGCAGCGCTGTCGACGGCCCGTGTCCCGGTCCGCCAGCACCAGGTCCAGGGTCTCCGTATCCGCGGCAGGCACCATGCGGAGGTAGGCCTGGAGCAGTCCCTCCTGGCCAAGGCGGCTGCGGAAGGCCCGACCGAGGGCCCGGAGGGCCATGTCCTCGGGCATCCAGCCCCGGATCACGCGGTAGGCCATGGTTTCCGCCAGCAGGGCCGCCAGCTGGTGGACCTGGCCCAACCGGGTATCAATGACCTCGGAGGTCTCGGCCAGGTGGGCGGTGAACCGCGCCACCTTGGATTCCATGAGCATGCTCAGGGACTCGAAGAGGAAGGTCTCGTAGGCCCCGCTCACCACCCCCCGCAGGGATTCCAGGGCCGTGATGGGGTGGACATCCTCCCGTCCCACGGCCACCGCCAGCTTGCCGGTGGCATTGGGATCGCGGTTCTGGAAGCGCTCCACCACCAGGTGGATGAACTCGTCCTTCACCACCGAACGGGCCATGGTGCCTGCCTTGGCCAGGACACCCTGGAGCAGGACCCCATCGGTATGCTCCGTCTGAAGCTCCCCCATGAGTTCCACCATGAAGGCATTGATCCCATCGTCGAGCAGGGCGTAGAGTACCTTGAGCACCAGGCGCTGGTCCAGGTCATCCCCCTGCCGGAAGGCACCCAGGGGGCCGGGAACCCCCCCCGGCCCGGCAATCACCGACAGGGGCTTGGCCCCTGGGTGGGCCAGGCGCGGGTTGCCCGGCCCCTCCATGGGCCGGCTCAGGTAGTGGGAAAAGGACTGCTGGGGCACATACAGGGTCAGCTCGCGCTGGAGGATCACCTGTCGATCGGACTCGGTCCTCCGTTCCGCAAGATGGCGCAGGGCCTCCTCGGCCTCCCGCTGGCCCAGGGCACCCAGGGCGGAGCAGGCCTCGTCGAAGATTCCGAGGTCCGCTTCCGTCTCCAGGGCCCGGCGGATCTCCTCGACCCATTCCGGCCAGTCGAATTTGGCCACCATGGCCAGGATGGCCTTCTTCAGTCCCCTGGGGGACGTGGGGTGGGCCAGTCGCGCCCCCACCAGGGGTATGGCCATGCGCCGGAGGGCCTGGATGGACTGGGCAAGGCGACCATTGAATCCCCCATCGCCCTCGACATAGCCCGCCAACTGGGCGCGCAGGTTGTCCATGGGGGCGAGGGGCGGTTTGCGAGGATGGAACGCCATGGGAAGGATGTATCGGCCGCTGGGGGTGGGGGGGATGAATTCGGGTTTGCAGCCCTGTCATCCTGGGGGCCGAGGTTCCCATGGATCCCTTCGCCCGCACCTGGCAGCAAACCTGGGCCTGTGTCCTCTCCCCCCGGAAGGGTTACCTGGCACGCCGGGAGGAGGGTCTGGATCTGGCCTCGGCCGTGGCCACCTTCCTGGTGTGGCGCACCCCCATCACGGTGGTGGGCTGGCTGTTCGGCCTCAATGTCTACAAGATCCTGCGCAATGGCCTCCTCACGGGCGAAGGGCCCCTGGGCGCCCTGCTTTCGAACTTCCCGGAGCTGCGCCTGCCGCCGGAGGTGGTGCTGGAATTGGCGGCCACCTTCCCCCCCCTGCCCTCCTGGGGGAAACTCCTCCCCTGGCTCTTCCTCCTGGCCCCCCTCGCCCTGCTGGGCCTCTGGTTGCACCACGTCTGTTGGGACCACGGCATGCTCTGGATCCTGCGGGGGCTGGGTTCCCGCCGCAGCATGGGGGAGACTGCGATGGCCCAGGCCGAGGCCATGCAGGTGGGCAGTGTGGGCGCGGGCCTCGCCCTGCTGGGCAACCTGCCCCTGGTGGGCTGCTTCCTCGGCCTGCCCCTGGCCGTGGTGGGCATTTATTTCTGGATCCAGCGGGGCTACGCCCTGGCGGCCTGGCACGGCTGCCCCCCCTGGAAGGGGGTGGTGGCCACCCTCCTGCACGCTGTGGGGGTGCTGGTTTTCTATGGTGGTCTGGTGGTGATGACCTTCATGATGGCGGCTGCGGCGGCAGCCGTGGGGTGACCGGCTGGCGCCGTCCCTGTGTTCCGGTCATGATGGGTCCCAACTCCCCGCGGAGAAGCCCATGACCTTCCAGTCGATCCTGGACACGCTCATTGAACGGGTCCCTGAGGCCATCGCCGCCACCTTCAACGACAAGGACGGGGAGGCCCTCTGTACCCGCACCATCGAGGTTCCCAACGATGCCCTCCAGCTGCTGGGCGCCTACCGTAATGTGGTGAAGCGGCATCTGCAGATGGCCGTGGAGGAATTCGACCGGGGCGAGGTGGAGCAGGTGGCCTTCTGCACGAACCAGCACTGGATCCTCATGATGGGGGCTATGGAACAGTGCAGCCTGGTGCTGGTCATGCGCCGGGAAGGCCTTCTTGGGCGGGCACGGTTCCACATGGGCGAAGCCATCATCGCCCTGAACCGCGAGCTCTGAGCGCCTTGACTGCGCCGGGGGGACCGCTTGACCTCCCCCTGCAGCGTTAAGGAGCCCTTTCCTGTTTGAATGGAGGAAACATGGAACGCCTCACGGGCTTGTTGGGCATGGCCGTTTTCATTCTCCTGGCCATGGCCCTCAGTCGGCGCCGCAAGGATATCCACTGGAAGACCGTGGGCTGGGCGCTGGTGCTGCAGTGGCTCTTTGCCGTGGTGGTCCTCAAGGGGACGGTGCTCGCCCAGGCCCTGAGCTTCCTTCCCTGGCCCGGTGTCCGGGTTTATGGCGTCTACGTGGGGCTGGGCTGGGTGGTGCTGCTCCTGCTCCTGACGCCCATGCTCCTGGGCCGCTTCCTGGGCTACCGGAACCGGACCCTGAACTGGGTGCTCTTCGGTTTGGCCACCTACGGCATGCTCTGGGGCAACCTGGTGGGCAAGAGCTTTGATCGCATGAGGATCGTGGTGGAGCACCTCATGGCCTTCGCCAAGGATGGTGCCACCTTCGTCTTCGGCCCCTTGGCCAACCCCAACGGCTCCGTGGGGCTCGTCTTCGCCTTCGTGGTGCTGCCCACCATCATCTTCGTGGCCAGCATCTTTGCGGTGCTCTACCACCTGGGGGTGATGCAATGGATCGTGGGCGCCTTCGCCCGGGCCATGGGCCGCTTCCTGAAGATCTCCGGGGCCGAGAGTGTGAGCGTGAGTGTGAGTATTCGATAGTGGAATACCAACCATACATTGGGTTGCCATTTTAACCAGAGGTAATCCTGTTGCCTTAGATAAAAATGGAACAGTGCGAGAGGCACGAGGATTCACTTCTAAAACATAAATTTCATAAGAATCTGTGTTTTTCTCTTCACTCACACTTCTTTTAATCGCAAACTGCGCATTCATCAATCCAATCACATTTAATGCTTTTGCCAATTGCGTCATTTGATCACGCAATTGCAATTGTATTTTTTCACTTAAACTATGCGCGGGAAACACGCACGATGAATCACCAGAATGCACACCTGCCTGCTCAATATGCTCCATAATGCCGGCAATAAAAACATTGCTACCATCACTGATAGCATCAATA
>CAZPUI010000514.1:0-4218 GCA_964589695.1 uncultured Solibacteraceae bacterium
CCGTACCCCCCTCCCCAGGTGGTGGTGGTGGAAACGGTGCGGCCGGAGCATGAGACGGCGGAGAACGTGGCCATGGCCGAGACCGGCGGGAAGGCCGTGTGGTCCAGGCGCGTGGAACTGAACGGTTCCACGGGCGGCTGGGAGGTGGGGATCCGCATGAAGGGCAAGGAGCAGGGCTGGAAGGTCCTCATCGATCGCGACACCTGGCAGGTCAAACGGAAGACGGCCATACCCAACCCCGCCTGAGGGTCCTGACGTTGACCTGAGGGGTGCTTTCGGGGATGCTGGGCATCGATTCCCGCACAGGAATGCCGAGGTCGGCCCCCTGCCTGGGTGGTCGCCCCAGGAATCCCCGGAGGATGCCCATGGCCAAGTCCAAACCCGAGACCTCCGCCCTGCGGCCCTGGATGGTGACCCTTGGCACCGCCGTCCTTCTGGCGGCGGGCTACCAGGTCTCCCGTTCCCTGGATCGGTCGACGAAGGCCCTCCCAACCCCACCTCCCAAGGCGGACGTAAACCAGGCTGCGGCGGAGGGCACCCTGACCTTCAGTCTGGAGGGCCCGGCCACGGTGGAACCCACGGACAAGAACCTCCAGGCGCGCGCCCTTGTGGAGCCAGGGGCGAGGGTCCGGTGGACCTTGGAAAATGCGACCTACGAAGGTGATCCGAACCTGCCCGACCTGACCTGGACCCCCAAGGGCCCCGGGGATGTGCTCTTGAAGTGCGAGGCGGACATGCCCGACGGACGTCGTGGCATGGCCATGCTGCGGGTGCGGGGCCTCTCGGTGCCGGGCCTGGAGCGCTTCGAAGTGGTGCCCACCCGCATCACGGTGGGCCAGCGGGCCGCCCTCGTATGGACGGCCAAGGAGGCGGCCAAGGTGAAGCTGGATCCCGGGGGCGTGGACCTCACCCGCTTCGACCCAGAATCCCCGGCCCACACGGTCCAGCCCACGGAAACCACCACCTACACCCTCACCGTCACCAACCTCCGGGGGGCCACCGTCACCCGGACCTGCACCCTGGAGGTCTTCCCGGCACCCTCGGAGGTGACCCTGAGGGCCGAGCCCGTGGCCAATCACGCCACCGCCTTCGTGCTCCATGGTGAGTTCAAGGGGGGCACCGCAGAGCTCTTCCTCGGGGAGGCCTCCCTGGGGCGATCGTCCACCAGCCCCTTCCGGATCCAGGTGGACAAGCCCAACCCCGGGGCCACCGCCAGGCTGGTGGTGACCAACCCCGCGGGAGCCTCCCTCAAGGCCAGCTTGGTGTTCCCGGCCAAGTAAGGGTCCCGGACTCCGTAATCACCATCAGCACCCCCGTCCAATCCAGGCTGCGGGCCTGGCCCTGGAGGGGTGCGATCTCGATGCCCGAATAGAACCCCAGCAGGGGCACGTCCGCCTCGGCCATGGCCTTCTGGATGAAACTTGCTTCTTCCACGGAGGTGAGGGCCGAGCGCGCGGTTCGGCCGGCACAATCGATGTAGAAGGCGAACAATGGCCGCTCGCCCCGGGCGGCGATGCGTTCGAGGAGCTCCTGGGGCCTTGTCCGCGCCGAATCCAACATGCGCTCGGGGTCCCGGCGCAGGAAGCGAACCTCGTCCCCCACCTGGGGGCCTTCTTCGAAGAGCAGGACCCCGGACCGGTCAGGCAGGGGACCCATGATGAGGCGATTGACACAGGCCTCGTACTCGAAGGGCCGGGACCACCCCGGGAAGGCCCCCAGGGCCAGGGACCGCACGGGGACTTCCTGCTGCCAGGATTCATCCCCGTAGAGCTCGTTGAGGATATCCACAATGGGCCGCCCATCCAGATCGTGGATCACCGCCCCCTCCTGGCGGGTGATGCGGTACGTCGTGCCCTCCTCCAGGGGGCTGCTGCCGTGGGTGATGGCCCCGTGGACCCGAAAGCCCCCGGTGAGTACCGCGGCCGCCGCCCGATCCCTGCCCTGACCCTCCCCATTGAACACAAAGGCCGAGGTCATGGCGGAGTCCCCCACCAACCCCGCCCCGAAGAGGGGACAGAGCACCGGGAAGCACTCGTAGAGGCCCTGGAGCAGGGGACGGGAGGAGTTCACCCGAGGTGGCCCTGCCTGGGAGGCGGGTGCCGCCAGCGTATCGAAGAAGAGCAGGGCCAGACCCTGACCTCCGTCCACGAAAAGCCGATCCCCCAGCCGCCGGCCTGTGCCCACGGGATCCCCCTGGAGATTCCCCTCCCAGGCCGCCTGGACCGAAAAGACCTCAGCGTCGAAGAGGGCCACTCCCCCGGGGAAGCCACGGTACCCGAGTTTCTGCGCGGTGATGATCCCCACCGCCGCCCCCCCCAGGATGGGCACCCCTTCCCCCACCACCGACCGGACCCCCGCGAAGAAGGCCTGGGGATCCGTGGCCCCCGTGCAGAATGCCAAGGCCAAGGCGACCTCGGAAAACCCACCCTCCCCCAGGGCCTCCAGGGCGGCTTCCCGTCCGTTCGCATGCGGATCTTCCAGGTTCCGATAGCCGATGCCCACACTGCGCACGAAGGTCTCCTGGGAGGAAGAAGGGATGAGGATGCGCCAGTGTAGCCCGTGTGGATCCCGAGGCCACTTGTCCACCGGTGGTGGGGGGTTCGGGACCTCCTAGTTCGCCCGCAGCATCCGCCAGACCCGACCCCAGGTCGGTTCCTGACCGGAGCGCAGCATGCTGGCCCGGAACCCCCGCGCCGCCAGGCGGCGGAGAACCAGGAATGCCGCCAAGCGCAGGAGGGCTCCTCCCAGGGCCTCCCATGCCCCGGCCCTGCCCTGAACCACCCGCATGGGCATCATCGTCATGGAGGTGAGGGGGAACCAGGACAGGATGCGGCTCAGCAGGGCATCCGGCAGCTTCAGGAGCATGAGGGTGAAGACCATGGGCAGGATCGGGAGGAGCATGACCGAGGAGCGGGCGCTGTGGTTGGGGTCATCGATGGTGGCCGCCAGTCCCGCGAAGAAGGCGCTCCAGAAGAGCAGCCCCAGCACAAGGAAACTCAGGGCCCCGACCCAGGCCAGGGGCGAGATCATGCCCAGTTCAGGCAGGATGCGGCTCCCCCCCAGGCGCAGGGCCCCATAGGCCGCCAGCAGGGCCCAGAAGGCCAGGGTGACGGTGGACTTGAGACCATGGAGGCTGAAGGCCAGGATCTTGCCGTCCATCCAGGTCTGGGCCGGAATTGAGGTCACCACCTGCTCCGTCACCCGGGCCTGCTTCTCCCCGGTGAGGTTGGTGAAGAAGAGGGCGAAACAGCCCAGCACCGCCATCACCTGGAGGGCGAGGATGCCCAAACCCGCCAACAGACGGGCCCGCCCCACGGGCGAACGCCCCCCCAGGTGGTGGACGATTTCCAAACCAGGACCCTTCATCAGTCCCTCGAAGGCCTGGGGGCCCAGTCCCAGTTCCCGCAGCTTCCAATCGCGGCGCGCAGCGGCCAGAACCTTCTCCAGTTCCGACTGCCAAGGGGGATCCTTGGCCACCACCAGCCGAACCTGGTCGGGTCCCTGGACCGTGAGCAGACCCGCCAGTTCCCCCTTGACCACCTGGGCTTCCCCCTGGGCGACATCGACCACGGGCACAAAGGTCAGTCCATGGGCGGAGGCTGGGGCCAACCCCACGGGATCCACGAGCCCCACCCTGGCCACCTCCCGGGACCGGGCCCAGGCCACCAGGGAGCTCCCCCCCATGAAGAGGGCACCGATGGCAAGGCCCACCAGAATGCCCACCAGCTCCTGCTTCCACTTGAAGTAGCGCTGGAACTCCCAGCCTGTCACGAGCCAGAGGGTACGCATGCCGCCTCCTCCCGGGCCCGCACGGCCCGAAGGTAGATGCCGTGGAGGTCCACCACTTCGCTGCTGATCTGGGTGAGGGTCGGTCCCTGGGCCAGGGAGGCCAGGAGTCCGTTGAGGTCCGCCTCCCCGGATACCAGCAGGGCCACCCGATCCCCTCCGAGGACCTCCACCCCCACCACCCCCGGCAGGCGCCCCAGGACCTCAGGATCGCAGGGCGTCTGGAAGGCCAGGGTCAGCCGCCGACTCAGGTTCTCCGCCGCCCGCAGCTCCGTGACGCTCCCGTACCGCGCCCGCCGACCCCGGTCCAGGAGCAGGACGGTGTCCGCCAGGCGCTCCACCAGGGCCATCTGGTGGGCACTGAGGAGCACCGTGACCCCCGCCTCCCGCAGCTCGCGGATCCAATCCAGGGCCACCTCCTGGTTCACGGGA
>CAZPUI010000515.1:0-4208 GCA_964589695.1 uncultured Solibacteraceae bacterium
CGTCATTGCGACGGGGGACCGCCGGCGTCAACCCGCCGGTCCGATGGCCAGCCCAATCATGCCGGTTGCTGGATCGAGGGACATGGGGTGGCGATCGGTGGTAGAAGTGCCCGGATCGGTGGGAAGGACACCATCAAGTTCTTTGGGTTTCTCCCATCCCTCGGCGTTGTTTCCGGTAACGATCCAAAGTGTGCCCCTGTGCTCTCGCAGCACCGCCAATCGGGCGCTGGGGTCCCACGCGATCTGGAATAAATAACTAAAACCGTCTTCAAACATGTCGCTCCCAGGGACCTTCCTTCCTTTGGATCTCCCTCGACGAATGTCAAGAACCACACCCCCATCGCTGGCCAGGTGCATTTCTGACCAATCCCGGGCCACGGTGGGCTCTGGGCCCCTGGGGCCCACGGTGTCATGCGGCAACTGCACGGTGAACCAGATGTCACCCCATAGATGGGTGGAGTATCCCCACGTGGGATCATGAAACCCTGACCCGACCAAGAGCGATGGTTTCAGTGTCAGCGGAGAGAAGGCCGCCATGTGGGTGGTGGTCTCGACAGATCCCAAACCCATAAACCTGCCAGTCAACAGGGACAGCACGGGGTGACGCATGGGCTGCTTCGAGGTTTTCCAAGCGAAGGCAAACTGCTTTCCGGCCGAATCAACCAGTAGCTGCCTATCGGAGGCCTGGAGTACTCGGTCGGGGAGTGACACCGCGCCTTTGACCTTGCCTTCAGCCAGATCCACGACCAGAATCCTGGATTCTGTTTCGGCCACGAGGGCCCAGCGCCTGCCAAAGGTTCCAAGCCATTGCCGCTCGGGGCCGGTGACAAGCACCCGCTTCAGGGTTGGATGGAACACTGACCAACCGCCGAGCCCCATGGTGAGGATCAGAGGCGTGTCCTGACCGTCAGGGGGCTCAAGTACGCGCGCGATGGAAGCTCCTTCCGGGCCGGGGGCGGTCAGAGGCCAGGCTTCCCAGGTGGTGGTATCGAGCAGGGAGAAGGAGGTTCCGTGGTTCAGGATCGCGTTCCGGGGTGAGATCCAGGGACCAACGCCCATAACCCCATCCAGGACCCGATCAGGTTGGGCCAGATCACCCTGTTCCAGGGATGCTATGGGATGGCGCGAGAGACGTTGCCCTTCTAGGGCCAATGCCTTGCCACCCGGGATAAGCCAGAAGTCATCCACAGCCTTGGTTTCTGGGAAGGTGGCCAGGATCTCAGGGCTGGGTGGCCCCTCGGGCGTGGGGCGTAGCACCAAGCCGGGAACGTCCCTGGCTGGGCCAAGGCCATGGATCGGTAAAAGGGGGCCTTCCAGGTCAGACGTGAAGAGGCGCACACAGGGGTGGCCAGCAGGATTCCACGCCATTCGGCCGTCAATTCGAAAAATTCCATCTCTGAAACCAAAGATTGTCAAAGGGGCATCCGTTGGAGGCAGCGTCACTTGAAGGTCAAGGACAGGTTGCGCTTCCTGGATGCGCAGGGTCCCAGAAAAGGGAAACCTTTCTGTGCCCCCCACTTTGATGCGCTGGGGCTGCCCTTCGGCATCTCGACGGAACAAATAGTTCCCTGCGTTATGCCAGACCGTGCCCACAAGCGCGAACAGGTCATTCCCCACATGGGCTATGGACTCAAGTTCCATCGAATGGTAGTCATTGCGGGACTCCAGGGAAGTCTCGTACCGGAAGAAGCCCTTGACTTCCGGGGTGTCCAAAGCCTTTTCCTGGGAGGTCCACTGACCGGTCCTCGCTAGGTCCCCGGCAACCAGAGGACGGGTCCAGACAAGGAATCCTGACTTCATATCGATGAGAGTCGCGTGCAGGGCCTTCAGCCGATTTTCCACAACCAGACAATAACGGTCACCTGGGCTCACCCAGGCATCCTTGATCTCGCTGCCATGTACATACGGGAGGAGGTGGCGGGTGGTGCTCTGCCAGACCCTGGAGAGAGTGGTTCGGGATTCGTCCATCCGGAGCACTTCCCAGGGCACGATTTTGCCGTTGAACAGAAGGTTTCTTCCTTCGACCTTCACGAGGCGGCTTGCAAACCTTCCCAGGCGATGGATAACCTTTCCTGCGGACTCCCAATAAAAGAGGTTTCCGGTGGGGGTTTGCACGATCCAACCTGGATGGCAGGGTTGGATGATGGGGGCCACACCATGCCTTCGGCCGACCCAGGTAAGGCGGTCCAGTTTCCATTGGTCTGGGTTCTGGCTGACAAGGGGAAGGCCAGCCACGATGGTGGCCAACAGTGCCAGAAGGTGTAGGAAAAGATGCATGAGAGCAGTCTAGCTCTGCTGCTCCAGAGGGTCGGTCCTTTCTTCTGAGACAGGAAAGCCATGGCCAGTCTCCTTTTGCCAACCAAGACGTCCCTTGGCCTCGATTGATGGAATATTCCTGTCCAGCTGGGTTGGGTTGTGCCTGGCAATTGGGCTTCGGTGCCTTTGCAGCATTGGCCAATTGGCAAGACCCGGTCTACCCTGGTAATGGCCTTAGCCCTGTCCGGCGGTACCAGGGATTCAGCAAAGCGATCAGCCACCACCTGGCAAAGGTAAAGGGAGCGCCGTCCTCCCGGTGGCACCACCCTGTTGATCCAGATGAGCCTGCTCAGCGGTGCCCAGTTGGTTCGGAAGCCAGGCCTGCATGCAGCGGCCGGAGCTCTCCGCCCAGGCGCTCACAGTTGAGGTAAGAACTGTGGTCCGTGCCCTTGATGTCGAACAGGAAGGCCGCCAGGGTCGCGGCGGCCTGATCCCAGCGATCGGAGCGCCCGAAAGGCATGTAGACCTTGCCGGACCAGAGCGTGGATACACCCCGTATGTCCTTGACCTGAAATCGCTAGGCAGTCGAAGGCGTGTGGAGTTGGCTCAGGCCGTCCGAACGATCCTTCCCCCCCCCGCGCCGCTCCCGGGCCCCAGGTCCACCCGCAGGTCCACGGCCTGGAGGAAGCGGGGGTCATGCTCCACGGCCACCACCAGGTGGCCCTGGGCGGTGAGGCGCCGGAGGGCGTGCACCAGGTGGTCCACCTGGGCGAAGCCCAGGCCCCGGGTGGGTTCATCCAGGAGCAGGACCTGGGGGGCTGACATGAACGAGGGGGCACCGCCCGACCGCGCAGCGGCCTCTACGTCCCCCCTCGTGCTCCCCCACCTGGTGCCCGGGCCAAGGCCGGGCACCAGGTCTCCATGCGGTGCGGCCAGGAGGCGGGCCAGGCGGAGGCGCTGGTATTCGCCAGCGCTGAGGCTCCCCAGGTCCTGGCCGAGGTGGAGGTAGGCCAGGCCCAGGTCCCGGAGGGTGGGGAGCAGGGTCCCCAGGGCGGGCAGGGCCTCCGCGGCGCGCCCCAGGTCCAGGCTCCGGAGTTCCGGTAGGGTGTGGCCCCCCAGGCGGCAGGCCAGGATCGGGGCCTGGAAGCCCGTGCCCCCGCAGGCCTCGCAGCCGAGGGTCACATCCGGCAGGAGGTCCATGGGGATGGTGAGGCTGCCCCGGCCTTGGCAGGCCTCGCAGCGGCCTCCGGGGCTCCGGGTGGAGAAGGCTTTGGGGTTGAGCTTCCCGGCCCTGGCCTCGGGGGTGGCGGCGAAGGCCTTGCGCAGGGGATCCTCCAGGCCCAGGAAGTGCGCCACGTCGCCCCCCGCCGTGCCCTCCAGGGCGCCCAGGACCTGCACGCCCCGGAAGGCCTGGAGCAGGTCCAGGCCCGCGCAGCCCACGGGGGCCCGCCCCTGGAGGACCCGGGCCAGGGAGGGGCCCAGGACCCCCAGCACCAGGCTCGACTTGCCGCTGCCCGAGGGACCCGCCACCCCCACCAGGGCCGGGGCCGGCAGGTCCAGGTCCACATCCTTCAGGTTGTGCAGGCAGGCGCTCCGGAGCCGCAGGGCCAGCGGGGCCGAGCCTTTCGCGATCCCGGAACGCAGCTCTGAGGGCCTTAGCATGCGGGCGGTGTAGCTGGCGGGATCCTCCGCCAACGCCGCCGGCGTCCCCTGGCCCAGGAGGCGTCCCCCCTCGGGGCCCGCGCCGGGGCCCAGCTCCACCACCCAGTCCGCCCCCCGCACCACCTCGGGGGCGTGGCTCACCACCACCACGGCATTCTCCCGGGCCAGGGTCCGGAGCACCCCCACCAGGCGGGTGATGTCCCTGGGGTGCAGGCCCCGGGTGGGTTCGTCCAGCACGTAGGTGAGGCCCACCAGCCCTTCCCCCAGGGCCGTGGCCAGGCGCACCCGCT
>CAZPUI010000516.1:0-4193 GCA_964589695.1 uncultured Solibacteraceae bacterium
AGCGCCTCAAAGCCGCCTGGCAACGGGTGCTCCCCAACCTGGAGACCACCCTCCAACGGGCGCCCAGCTCCAGCAACACCTTGGCCATGCTCTGGGCCGAGGCGGTGGACCTCCTGGACCTGAATCCCATGCCCACCCTGGACCGCCTGACCCCCGTCCCTGGCCAGCCCTACCCCCTTTCGTCCTTCCAGCTCCAACGCGTCCTGGATGGCCTGGAGCGCAAGGGGCACTGGGACCGCCTGGAGGCCCTCCACGCCCGGAGCTGGAGCAAGCTCCTGGCCCAAAGAGCCACCCTGGACCAGGGGGGTGACCTGTGGGATCGCCTCTTCCCCTCCCACCTCGCCCCCTACCTGAAGGCCCTCCTGAAGCAAGGCAAACGGGCCGAAGCCGACCGCGTCCTGAAGGAAGCCGCCACCTGGATGCCCGGCCCCACCCTGCAGCGCAAGGCCGAGGAACTCTACAAGACCATGGTCAAGGACGCTGCGCGTCCTTGAGGGGGGCGGCGCTGGCGCCCGCCGGGAGGGAAGGCATTGTTCGGCGAGGTGGCCTCCACCCACCGATACCCTCAGCGGACTTTCGAACAACGACCAGTGGGGTTCCCAAAGAGCCTGGCGAAACCATCGTAGGGGACAAGGGGCAGCAGATCGAATCGGATGAACCCATCCCGAACCAAGGGTAGGCGCCCAAGGAAGGCCTGGGCCTGGTCCGGGTCGAGGACCTCCAGCATGAGCACGGCCTCGTGCCGATCGGCTCGGAAGTAGCTTTCTCGCACAATGCCTTCCATGGACAGCTCCCAAAGCACCCGTGCTTCCTCATGGAGCAGGTCCTTGGCCTCCGGGGGCAGGGCCTGAAGTTCAGTTTCCAGAGCAAGGACTTTCACCGGAGGACCTCCGCAGAGAGGAAGGCGGTGTGAGATTCCAAGCACCCTCCACGCAGAGCTTTGGGTTCATGGGCGTGCCTTTCCAGGGCGCCCCCTTCGGGCAAGGTATGGCGTGGATCCGAAGGGTTCCCCTCATGCTTGAGGACAAGCCTGGAGGGGGTCAAGCCCCGCTTCCAAAGGATGGCGAAAAATTCAAAACACGTGGCACAGGCCGCCCGGGGAGGAAGGAATGGTTCGGCTGGCACCCTTCCCTTTCAAATTCGCGCAGCGAATTTGAAGCATCATGAAGTCGGAGGTTCTCCATGCGCGTGTCTCCGTGGCTGCTGCTGCCCGCCGCCGTCGCGACCTGCGCAGCGCACCCGAGTCCCTTCCAGGACCGCGGGCCCCTGGCCCGGTTGCTGCGCGCCCTGAGCCTCGAGCCCAGGGGAGCCCTGGTGGTGCTGGACACCCAAGGGGGCGGTAGCCTCACGGCCCGGATGCGCAGGAGGCTGGGGGACGATGCCCTGGCGGACTTCCACATCCCCTTGCTGGAACTGCCCCTGGACAAGGGCGGGACCCTGCTCCAGGCACGGGAGGGTTGGGGGCCCGAGCCCCGATGGGCCCTGATGGATGCCAAGGGCAAGGTGCTGTGCTCGGGGACGGAGGAGGAGAGCCCCCAGGCCCTGGCCGAGCGGTTCGAAGGGGCGGGATGGATTCCCCCGAGCCGCCCCCTGGAGGCGCTCCTGGCGCGCTCCCCCGATCACACGGAGGCCAAGGAGGCCCTCCTGGCCCTGCGCCTGCGGGCCTCCATGGTCCGCATGGCCCCCCTCCTCGTCCGCAGGCCTTCCGAGGGCGAGGAAGCACCCCTCCCGACCCTCCTGCGCCCCCTCTCGGAGACCGAGGACGCCCAGATCTGGGGAACCAGTGCCCTGGCCCTGGACCTCCTCCTGAAGGACGCCCACTGGCAGGGGAGGGTCGACTTCCTTCCCCTGGAGGCACGGTTTTCCGAACTCATGCAGCGCACCGCCCGCAGGCACCTGAGGTCCGTCGAGGCCCTGCTCCTCAGGAATCCGGCCCAGACCCATCTCTGGCTGGCCTGGATCGGGATCGCCGCCGTGGCCGGGCACCTGGAGCCAGGGCCCCTGCTGGCGCAGTTGCCACCCCTGCCGGCTGGCCACAGCCAGCGGGTCCCCGGTGGCATCGCCCGGCGGATCATCGGGGCCTGCCGACATCTGCAGGCCTGGGCCCCCCTTCGGGACTTCCTGCTGCGCCACCTGGAGGCCGAGCGGGGGGCGGCCACGGAGGAATTCCGGACCATGGTGGGGTACGAGGGCATGCGCTGGGGGAACATGTCGGGGGCCTGGAAGCTCCTCCATGGTCCCCTCGTGGAAGCGCTCCTCCGGCTGGGGGAGGTCTCCAGGGCCGAAGCGGTCCTGGAGGAGTTGGAGGCCCGCAGGCGCTACGAGGGTGTCTACACCTTCGCCGCGGAGGTCGCGGAACGCTGCGGCGAGCGGAATCTGGCGGAATCCTGGCGCGGTAAGGGCCTGCGGCTGGCCGCCCAGGGGAAGGACGAAACGGGAGAGGGGAAATGAGGGGGCGCGGTTGGCTCCTGGCTGGGGTCTGCGGCGTCCTGACCCTTTCCGCCCAGCGGATCACGTACGAGGGCCCGCGGCCCGGAGAGGAGCTCGGCAGGCTCAAGGGGAAGGCCCTGACCGCGCCCCATGGGATCCTGGTGGTGCTGGACGATGCCCAGGCCCAGCTTTCCCCAAGGTTCCGGGCTGTGCTTCAGAGGGAACCCTTCGGGGAGCTCGACCTTCCCCTGCGGGTGATCCCACCCTCCGCGTCAGGCCTTGCCTCGGACCTGCGGAAAACCTTGGGGTGGCCCGAGGGGCCCCGCTGGGCCTTCCTGGACCAGGGATTCAGGGTCCTCGTTTCGGGGGATGGCCAGACCAGCGAGGAGGACCTTGCCCAGAGCCTCGCCACCCTCAACCTGGTCAGCTCGCGCCGGGCCTTGGAAGCCTTCATCCGCCAACACCCCGAGCGCTTGGACGCCCAGGGCGCCCTGCTGTCGGGCCTCTATGCCCAGGCGCTCCGGCGCATGGCCCCCTTCCTTAAGCCCCTACCCGAGGGCACCAAGGACAGCCTCTTCTACCTGCTTGGCCGTGTGGTCACCCTCCCGCAAACCCGAGAGCTCCTGAAGCCCCTTTCCGAAAGCGAGGACGCGCACATCTGGGGAGACGCCGCCCGTCGACTTGCCGCCCTGCTCGGTCTTCCGGAGGGTGCGCCCCTGGACCTGGAGCGACTGGTTCCCCCCCAGGGGGCGGAGCACTCGCCCCTGATGCGCACCACCGCCCGACGGGGGCTGCCGGTCCTGGAGTCCATGGTGGTGCGCCATCCCCGCCACGAACCCACCTGGAGGGCCTACATGGGCCTCCTGCGCTGCGCAGGTCAGGGGTCTCCGAGGACCCTCCTGGGGCGCCTGGAAGCCCTCCCGGACCAGCCCCCCCCCACCGCCCATCGAAGTCCTGCCCGCCATTCTGGAGGTCCTCCGGAAGGAAGGGGCCTGGGCGGAGCTGCGGGACCTGCTCCTGCCCCTCATCCAGAAGGAGCAGGATGGGAATGGTTCTGTTCACTTCGCCGGGGACTGGGGCAGGCGCGACGACTTCTTCCAGAACATCTGGCGCCACACCCTCGCCCCCCTCGTGGAGGCCCTCCTGCGGCTCCGGGACCTGGACACCGCCGACGCCATCGTCCGCAGGGCCGCGGAACAACACGGAACAACCCAATTCCCCACCTGGGCCAGCAGCGCGACCTGGCCTTGAAGTGGGCGGCGCTCAGGCTCAATTCCGCGGCGCGGAATTGAGGGGGGGGCTTGGAGACACGGAGAAAGCGCGACCCCTGGCGGGTGGAAGTCGCTGAACCTCCCCGGCAGCGGTCATCCGTTCACAACCTCCCCGCCACCCGAGCCCCCCATTCACCGCCCTTCCCTTTCAAATTCGCGCAGCGAATTTGAAAACCTACAGCACCCCGCGACGCTGCTGATCCAACTCAATCGAGTTGAACAAGGCCTGGAGCATGAAGGCCAAAGGGGCCTTGCGGCTCGTTCACAGAGCGACGGTGCCGGGGGGAATCAGGGCGGTTCTGGAGTCTGAGCACGAAGGGCGAAGAGGTTCCCTTCGCCGAAGCCCATGTCGCGACCGGCCATTCAAGGCCGCAGTGCGGCCTTGAATAGGGAGCGAGCAAGGCAGGGGCAGGGGCCCCGGCCGGGGGGAACATGGGCTACAGCACCCCGCGACGCTGCTGATCCAACTCAATCGAGTTGAACAAGGCCTGG
>CAZPUI010000517.1:0-4193 GCA_964589695.1 uncultured Solibacteraceae bacterium
AGCGGACAAGGGAGCCGCGAGGTTCTGGATCCGCATCTTGGGCGCTACCTTTGCCGTTGGCGTGGTTACGGGCATCCGCCTGGGGTTCCAGTGCGGTGCGAACTGGTCCCAGTTCAGCCACAAGTCCGGGGGCATCATCGGCCAGACCCTGGGAATGGATGGGATGTTCGCCTTTTGCCTGGAGAGCAGTTTCCTGGGGATCCTCATTTGGGGCGAGAAGCGGTTCGGGCCCAAGATCCACCACCTGGCTGCCTGGGCCCTCTTCCTGGGCTCCTGGCTGAGCGGTTTCTTCATCATCGCCACCAATGCCTTCATGCAGCACCCGGTGGGGTACACCCTCGGGCCCGATGGCACCTTCCAGCTCGCCAGTTTCTGGAAGTTCCTGCTCAACCCCTGGGCCCATGTCCAGTACGCCCACAACATGATGGGGGCGGTGGTGACGGGGTCCTTCGTCATGGCGGCGGTGGGGGCCTTCTACGCACTCCGCGGCCTTCATCTGGACCAGGCCCGCATCTTCCTGCGCACCGGGGTGGTGACGGGGCTCATCGCCAGTGCCCTGGTGGCCTTCCCCACGGGGGATCTGCAGGGAAAGATGGTGGCCAAGTACCAGCCCGTGGCCTTGGCGGCCATGGAGGGACGCTGGGACAGCGGTCCCTATGCCGAAATGAACTTCATCGGCCAGCCCAACGTGGCCCAGCGCAAGCTGGACAACCCCATCCGGATGCCGGGCATCCTCAGCTTCATCGCCTATGGTTCCTTCTCCAGCAATGTGAAGGGACTGAATGAATTCCCCCAGGACCAGTGGCCCACGAGCATTGAGCTGCTCTTCTATGGCTTCCACATCATGGTGGGCCTGGGCACCCTCTTCCTGGGACTCATGGGACTGGCGGCCTTCCTGCTCCGCAAGGGCCGCCTGGAAAGGACCAGACCCCTGCTCTGGGTCCTCATGTTGGCCTTCCCCTTCCCCTTCATCGCCAATTCCGTGGGCTGGATGGTGGCGGAAATGGGTCGGCAGCCCTGGCTCATCTATGGTTTGATGCGGACCTCCGAGGGCCCAAGCCACCTGGTGCACAGCGGGCAGACGGTCTTCACGAGCCTGGGATTCGCCGGGATCTACACCCTGCTGGCCTTCCTCTTCCTGTTCCTGATCATGCGCGAAATCAACCACGGTCCCGTCCCTGCGGGCACCGAAGCCAAACACTAGGAGACAGCCATGGAGATGCTCTGGTTCTGGCTCGTGAGCGTGATGGTGGCGATCTACGCCGTCCTGGATGGATTCGACTTCGGCAGTGGTGTGCTGCATCCCTTCGTGGCCAAGACGGACGGGGAGCGGCGCCAGATCCTGGGGGCCATCGGGCCCTTCTGGGATGGCAACGAGGTCTGGCTTCTGGCGGGGGGGGGATCCCTGTTCCTGGCCTTCCCCAAGGTGCTGGCCTCGGGCTTCTCGGGGTTCTACATGGCCATGTTCCTGGTGGTGTGGTGCCTCATCCTGAGGGGCATCGCCATCGAGGTGCGGAGCCATGTGGCGGACGGCATGTGGCGGGCGTTCTGGGATGGGGCCTTCTTCCTGGCCTCCATCCTCATGCCCATCCTGCTGGGGGCGGCCCTGGGCAACGTGGTGCGCGGGGTGCCTCTGGACGCCACGGGCTACTTCAACATCCCCCTGTTCACCCATTTCCGAACCACCCAGTGGGTGGGCATCTTGGACTGGTACACCGTGCTCATGGGGGTCTTCGTCCTGGTGACCCTCGCGGCTCACGGGAGCCTCTTCCTGATGTGGAAGACGGAAGGTCCGGTCCACGACCGCTGCCGCGCCCTGTCCACCCCCCTGTGGGTCGCCACGGTGGTGCTCCTGGTCCTGGCCACTCCCGCCACGGCCATGGTCAATCCGGACCTCTTCCCGGGCTTCCTGGCTTCCAAACTGGCCTGGCTGGCCATGGCCATCTTCCTGTCGGGCCTGGGCTTCGTGGTACTGGGACTGACCCAGCAGAAGCCGCTCAAGGCCTTCCTGGGCAGTGGGGCCTTCATCCTGGGGATTCTGGCCGCCACTGCGGCTTCGGTGTATCCGGTGATGCTCCGTTCTACCCTCAGCCCCGAGTTCCATCTCACCGCCACCAATGCCGCTGTCAGCGCCCATGGCCTCAAGGCAGGCCTGGGGTGGTGGGTCATTGGTTTTCCCATCGCCATCGGCTACCTGGTTTTCCTCTTCAGGCTCCACCGCGGGAAGGTCAACGCCTCGGCGGAGGGTGAGGGCTACTGAGGCAGCCCTGGGGGTAGGGAACTCCAGGGGAAGAACTGAGACGCGCCGGCCCGGAAGCCTTGGGCGGGTTTGCCTCGACAACTTTGCGAGCACTGAGCTGCCGAACCATGGGGCCCCCTTTACCTTCCGAGGAGCCTCCGAAATACTAACCTTCAAGTTCTTGTTTTCGTGCAAAGAATCGGAGTTCAATACTCTGGCAACGTTCGTCTTTTCACGAATTTAAACACGGAGATGCCACGCATGCGTGGCATGAGGACACGGAGAAAGCACGGGGACTTTTTGGAGGGTGTAAGGAGTTACACGGCACGGCAGATCCGTGTGAATAGTTTTTCGAGGCAAGCGTCCAAAGGCTTCCAGGCCTGCCCGCTGGCGCGGGGCGTGCGGCGGGGCCGCAAGCGTTCCATCAGGGGCACTGCCTTTGGAGAACACACGCGTGCTCCCCGGCTGTGCCCCTGATGGAACCAGGCCAGGAAGCCGGGTTCCGCGAATGACAGAATTCTTTTCTCCGTGCCCATCTCCGTGTCCCCAGTGTTCTCCGTGTTTAGTCTGCTCTTTGGTTGCGGCCGGAGATCGCGGAGGCGGGATTCCCAATGTGTGGGGGTCCATGGGACCCTGGGGCTCGGGAGACAAGCCATGGGCGGACATCTGATGCTGATCCCCACGCCCCTGGGCAACCTGGGGGACATCACCCGGAGGGCCGTGGAGGCGCTGGGCGCGTGCGATCTGGTGGCCTGCGAGGACACGCGCCGCACGGGCAAGCTGCTCAAGCACCTGGAGCTGGAAAAGCCCCTGCTGCGCTTCGATGACCATGCCGATGCCCAGGCCTTCGAGACCCTGGAGGCCGCGTGGCAGGCTGGGCGCACCGTGGCCTACTGCTCCGATGCAGGCATGCCCGGGGTCAACGACCCTGGCTTCGAGATCGCCCGGCGGGCACGGCAGGTGGGGGCCAAGGTGACGGTCCTGCCGGGGCCCTCCGCCGTGACCCTGGCGGTGGTGGCGTCGGGATTGCCTTCCCACGCCTTCTCCTTCTGGGGCTACCTTCCCTCCAAGGGCGAGGCGCGGCGCACGGCCCTCAAACGTCTGGGGGGACAGGAGGAAACGGTGGTGGTCTTCGAAACCCCCCATCGCATCCACGAGGCCCTGGCGGAACTGGAGGAGCTTTTCCCCGAACGGGAAGTGGCCCTGGGTCGCGAACTCACGAAGCTCCATGAAACCTGGTACCGGGGTACTCCCAGCGAGGTGCGCCGTGGCTTGGGTCATGAGGACCGCGGGGAGATGGTGCTGGTGATTGCCGGTGCGGCCTCCAAGCGCACGGTGACCGAACTCGAGGCGAGCTTCGAGGGCGAACTCCCTCCCTGGGCCCTCCAGTTCCTGGATGCGGCCCGGGAGGGAGGGATGACCCTGCGGGAGGCGGTGAAGCCCCTGGCCCGTCACCTCGGTGTGCAAGCCTCCCAGATCTATCGTTTGGCTGCGGAGCGGGAGGACTGAATCCAGCCTTCGGACTGGGCAAGGAATCTTCCCTGAAAATTCGAAACTTGGTGTGGAAAAAAGTGCCAAACTTGGCTGTAATCAAAACCGCTCTTTTTCCCAAGTGACGCCATGATCGATCCCGATAGCAAGAACGTACAGATCTACACCAGCGGAAGCCTCCGTCTCATCACCCTGCGACGGGACCCCATTCCTCCCAAGGCTGCGCCCAGTCGCGATTCCTGGACCCTGGTGCAGGCCACCGCACCCTTCCGTGTGTGCACAGGGGATGACCACGAAGAAGGGGTCGTGCCCAAGGGCAGCCTGGCCCTGCTCCTGCCGGGCTTCGGCCATGTACTCAAGCGCCACCAGGCCGACACCCCCTTCGGCTTCACGGCCATGGAACTGGACGGTCCCTTCCCCGAGCCCCTGGTGAGCATCCTCCAGCATCCGCCCCGGAAGTGGC
>CAZPUI010000518.1:0-4189 GCA_964589695.1 uncultured Solibacteraceae bacterium
AGATGCGCACGTTGCCGTTCGCGTCCTCGAGGTGCTCGAGGAGCACTTCCACCACGTCGCCCACGGCGACACCCACGGTGCCGTCAGGGTTGTTGAACTCGTCGATGTTGATGGTGCCCGAGCCCTTGTAGCCGATGTCGATGATGACATCCTTGCCGCGGATCTCCACCACGGCGCCACGGACCACTTCCTCTTCCTTGAGGGCGCGGGTTTCACCCTGGAGGGCAGCCATGAACTCCTGGCTGTCCGCGCTTTCGTCCTCGAGGAGCGCAGCGTCGAGCACCTTGATGCGGCCCAGTTGCTTGCTATCCAGGCCAAGGATTTTGTTAAGTTTGGACATTCGTCCACCTCGTAATGGTCACCCCTCTTTGGGGGTCGGATTCCCGGCTCATGCGTCCGGCAGAACCGCCAGACTATCGTGGGAATTCCAGGGGATCCAGGGCTTTTATCTGGAATTCCCGTCGGCTCCACAGGGTTGGAGTGCCTGGGGCCAGAGGAGAAGGCCCCCAAGGGCGAGGGCGGCCAGGCCCCCGCTGGTCAGAAAGGCGGCCTGGGAGCCGAATTGCGCCATGCAGAGACCCATCAGTGGGCTGGACACGAGGGCGGCCAGGCCGGTGGCGGACTGGAACGCTCCGAACCCAGCGCCTCGGTGCTCGGGTCGCAGCAGGTCGGCCAGCAGGGCCTTTTCCACACCTTCCGTCAGCCCGTAAAAGGCTCCATAGGCGAAAAGGGCCGCCCCGAAAGCCAAGGGCCCTTCGGCGAATCCCATGCACGCATAGGCAAAGGCATAGACACCCCAGCCGGCGGCCAGGAACACCTTGCGTCCGTACCGGTCCGAGAGGCGGCCAGCGGGCAGGGCCAGGGCGGCCGCCAGCGCGTTGAAGACCAGGAACAGCAGGAGGATGCCCCTCGTGCTGTATCCGGCTTCCCGCGCCTTCAGGACCAGGAAGGCATCGCTGGAGTTGGCCAGGCCGAAGATCACCACAAGGAGCAGAAAGCGGCGGATTTCCCGCGGAATCGTCCAGGAAAGTCGTCGGTTGACCTGGGTGGATCGGGGGACCCGTGGGATCCAGAACACCAGCAGCGCCAGAGCGATGAGACCAAGGGGCAGGGCCACCCAAGCACACCACCGGAAGACCCTGGCATCCATGGGGCCATCACCGACCCCAAGGAGAAGGACCAGCCCCAGACCCGCCATCGACCCAAGGGTGTCCAGAAACCGGGTCATGGCGAAGGCGTGGCCGGTGCGGCCAGTCGCCGCAGCGTCGGCCACCATTGCGTCCCGTGGAGCGGACCGGAGGCCCTTTCCCACACGGTCCAGGACCCGAGAAAGGCCTACGATCCAGGGCGACAGTGTCAACAGGTAAAGTGTTCGAGCCCCCACCGACAGCCCATACCCCCCCAGCACGAATCCCTTTCGGCTGGGGGCCCTGTCCGAGAGCCAGCCACTGACTCCCTTGAGGAAGATGGCGGCGCTGTCTGCCAGGCCTTCCACCATTCCCACAAACGTAGGTGACATACCCGCCACCCCGGTCAGGAACAGCGGGAGCACCCGTGCCAGGACCTCGCTTGAGCAGTCATTGAAGAAGGAAACCCAGCCCAGGCGCGAAGGCAAGTCGAGCGGGACTTTCGGTTTGGAACCCATGATGGAAGCTTAGCGCTCCGAGTTCTGGGAGATGGGCCGGATCTTGGCCCTTGGTCCCGGAGCGGCTTCCGGCGATCCTGGAGGGTCCGATTTGAACCTTCCCGTGTTCCGGGTCATTTTGGTTCACGTTGGCTTGTGGTCGACATTGGAGGATCTGGCATGGCGCGAAGGAACAACTGGACCGGATGGAGCCTCGTCCCGGCGCTGGCAGCCCTGGCGGGGCCGCACCTAGCTGCCCAGTCCCTGTGGCTGCCCGCCTCTGACCCGGTGGGGATTGCCCGGGGAGGGGCCGGGGTCGCCTTTGGTCGGAGCCTTGAAGCTGCTGCGCTGAACCCCGCCCTGCTGGTGACCCTCTCTGAAGCGTCCTCGGCATTCCTGGCGATGGGCCAGGAGCTACAGTCCCAACAGATCACGTCCCAGAGCAACCAGGTGCCCTTCTTTACCTCGGATCGGAACCGTGTGCTTCCTGCCCTGGGTGCAGGTTGGAAACTGGGTGATCGGTTTGCCCTAGGACTCAAGTTTGAAACCGCATTCCAGCGACACGGTCAGCTACCCACGGATGCCCCCGCGAGGTTCAATGGGATCGGTCTTGATTTCAGCGGGCAGCGTTCCGAGCTTCAGGGTGCCATGGCTATAAGTCCCGAGTTCAGTGTGGGATTCTCCGTGGGCATGACCCAGATTCGCTTCAAGCAGGACACCATGGTGCGCCTTCTGCTCGGCTTCGACCCAGCCGTGCCCGTGACCCCCAGCAACCCCGCCTTGGCCCTGGCCGAGGTTGGAGTACAGCACAAGGGCACCAAAGCGGTACCTTCTGGGGCATTCGGGTTCCGCTATGCCTTCTCCCCGCGGTGGACTGTGGCCGGCAGCTACCGCACGGGAATCAAGACCACCTTGCCCATGGAGGCCAGCCTGCGCGGGACAGTCCCTACCCTGGTGGGAATCGATGGATTCAGTGCGGCGCCTTTGGGTTTGGAACCCCGCGCCCAGCAACTGATCGCGCGTTCAGAGGCGGTACCTGGCCGCGCTGATGTCGCCCTTCCCTCTATGGCAAGCCTGGGTGTCCGTCAGCGGGTGAACCAGCTCTTCACGGGGGAATTGGATGCGCGCTACATCAATGGGGCATCCACTGAAGTACCGGGACTTCCGGGAGTCCGGACACCCGGCGGCATCGTGAAGGCACCGGATCAGGTCGCAGAGGGTATTAGCGGATTGGCTTTCAGCGCCGCCGCCGATTTGACCTTTGGCAAGTCGTGGACTGTTCGTGTGGGCCTGAGCCTGGATCCTCCCTTCCGGAAGGACAGCAGTGTGGATGTGCTTCTGAATGGCACCCGAACCGCAGGGTTCTCCGGAGGCTTCGGATACAGGGTTTGGGGGGGGGAACTCAACCTGGGGTACCAGTTCCGCCAGACACAGGACCGCGAGTCCTCCTGGGCCGATTCGGCCTGGAGTGCCTCAGGCTACCGTCGCACGGGAACCATCATTCGCATTGAAAGCCAGGGTCACCTCTGGTCCTTGGGCTTCAAGAAGTCCTTCTGATGCGCTATCTGGGCCCCCATGCCTGCGAGGAGGCACTGGAGCGAGGGGAACTCAAGGTACTTCGAGTCGCGCCCAATGCCTGGGATCGATGTCAGAAGCTACGAACCGCGGCACGTGCCCGAGGCGTGGTGATTCACCGTGAACCCATGGATGCCCTTGATCGTCGGGCCGAGGGACAGCGTCACCAAGGTGTTTTTGGTGAGGGCAGCGACTTGGCCTTCACGGAACTCGATGTGATTCTGGCGGACCTGCGAGAAAGGCAGGGAAAAGGCCTTCTGCTTGCGTTGGACGGGATCACGGATCCTCACAATTTCGGGGCCATTCTTCGCACGGCCGCGGCCGTGGCGGCGGATGCGGTGATTTTCCCTGAACGTCGGTCGGCGGTCGTGAACGAAACGGTGGTCAGGGCCAGTGCTGGGACAGCGGGAAGGGTTCCGCTTGTACGGGTGGTGAACCTCGGAAGGGCCTTGGACCAGCTCAAGGAGGCCGGAGCCTGGATCTACGGGATGGCTGCCGGCCATGGCTCCCGGGATTATCTGACAGAGGCTTTCGACGGCCCCTCGGTCATCGTGCTCGGCGCGGAGGGTGAAGGCATGCACCTCAAGATCGCCGAGCGTTGTGATGTGCATCTGAAGATTCCCATGCCTGGCGGCATCGAAAGCCTCAACGTGTCTGCCGCCGCGGCTGTCGTGCTTTTCCAGGTGCTTGCGGCCAGAAGGGCGCGCGACCGTTGAATCTTTTCGCTTGCTCCCCCCTGAGGTGCGTGATACCTTGTGGGTTCCCTGTCAGGAAAGCTTTGCCCTTGCAAGGCTCTTTCGGGCGGTGATTGACAATGCCGAGATGGCCGAGTGGTTAATGGCAGCAGACTGTAAATCTGCCACGCTTCGCGTTACGGAGGTTCGAATCCTTCTCTCGGCACCATTCTCCAGTCCTTTCGTGGAAGGCTGGTCAGCAGGCGGGAATAGCTCAGTTGGTAGAGCGTCAGCCTTCCAAGCTGAATGTCGCGGG
>CAZPUI010000519.1:0-4183 GCA_964589695.1 uncultured Solibacteraceae bacterium
GGGAAAAGTGGAGGGGGTGGGCCCTCAGGCGCCGGGTGAGCCAGAGCATGAAGCCATAGCCCAGGGGCACCACCAGGATCGAGAGCACCGTACCTCCCAGCATATAGGGCCCCAGGATGGGCCGCAGCATCCCATAGGCCTCCTGGAGCCCCCCCCAGGACAGGAAGGTTTTCAGCCCGATGCGGTGCCACGCCACCCCGGCGAGGTCGAGGGCGAACCCCTTCCCCAGCAGCAGGTTCCCGAAAACGACGCTGGCGGTGGCAATGGGCACCAGGGTCCAGGGGTTGTTGGTGAAGGCCGCCAGGAGCATCACGGGGCGATGGAAATGCCTGCTGAGCAGGCAGAGGCCCAGAACCATGAGGGTATGAAGGCCCAGCAGGGGGTTCCAGGCGATGGAGAGTCCCAGGGCGAAACTCCAGGCGACCTGGGAGGGGGTCAGCTCGGGGTGCAGAATGTGAGCCTTGAGCCGGGACCAGAGCCCTCCTGGGGGGATCTGCTCCGGTGGGATGTCCCGGTCCGGGCTCCTCTCAGGACTTGGCGGGTTCGGTTCGGACATCCGGGGCCTCGGCCCCTTGCGAGGCGAAATGGTTGAAACTCAAATCTTCCAAGGGCACAAGGTCCTGGCCGCTTGGGACCAGAAGCGGCGCATCCCGGCGGGGCAAGGCGGTGCCGACGCGATGAAAGCTGCGGTTGAACTTCGCCTCCAACGCTTCCTGGGAGAGGGTCGTCGCAAAGCAGCGGGCATAGTCCTCTCCTCCCTGGATCCACTCCAAAGGCAAGCCGGGCTCCAGCACGATGCTCACCTCCGAAGCCTCTGCCAGCATCCGAAGGTCCTTGCTGAGGCCATCCGAGACATCGATGGCCGCGGTGATCTCCGAACAGGCCGCCAGGAGGGGCCCAAGGCCCAGGTTCGGCCGGGGCTCCAGGTGGGCCAGGAGGTCGGCGTCCGGGGCCTGGGGATTCCATCGCTCACCGGCCTGAAGCTTCCGGAGCCCCCGAAGGCTTGCGCCCAGGGGCTGGTCCACCCACAGGGATTGGCCCGGCTGAACGCCGTTCCGCTGGAGCCAACGTTTCGCGATCCCGAAAGCGGTCATGCCAAGCCCCAGACCGCGGGGCCTGCCCACCGTATCGCCCCCCAGGACGGGGATGCCATGCTCGTGACTGGCCTCGCCCAGGGCCTCCAGGAAGGCCTCGAGCCAGGCTCCCGGCAGGTCCTGGTCGAAGGCCAGGGTCAGGGTGTAGCCCAGGGGACGGGCGCCGCTGGCATCCAGATCGGAAAGGTTTACCCGCAGGAGCTTCCGGGCCAGCATGGCGGGGGGGTGCCATTCCCGGCGGAAGTGCTGGCCTTCTTCCATGAGGTCCGTGGTGACCAGACAGTGTCCGGAGCCTGGAAAGAAGGGCAGGGCGCCGCAATCGTCCATGAGGTCACGGCCCCCGGGGAAGCGGGTTTGAATGAAATGGATGACTTCGGATTCACGCAGGGGCACACAAGACTCCATACTCAGTCTGTCACAGCCCGCCCCCTGCCAACGTCAGACGAGCGAGATGGTTATTATCCAATCCCCTCTGTTGGGGCCTCACCTGAAGGAGCTTGCATGGCCATTACCGTTTGGATCGAAGAAGGCTGCATCGTATGCAATGCCTGCGACGCCGAGTGTCCCGATGTCTTCATCGTGGGGGATGCCACCAGCATGATCCGCGGCGAAGTCCGTGAGGATGGCCAGGAGAATACCAACCTGGATGCGCGTTCCCCCATCAAGGCCGAATTCCTGGGGCTCGAGGATTCCATTCGCGCCGCGGCCGCGGGTTGCCCCGTGGAAGTCATCAAGGTCTCCTGACCTCCAGCCTGCCCAACGCAAAAGGGGCGCCCGTGGCGCCCCTTTTGGCTGGCTGCTGGAATTATTTGTCCTGGAGACCGACGTTGACTTCAAAGTTGCCGAAGTCCGTCGTGAAGGGAATGGCGATGCAGGGGATATCCCCCGAACGGCTGATCTTGTGACCGGCCCCCACCACCACGGTGGGGATGGAGATGTTGAGCTGATATCCATCCTGAATCAAGGAACGACGGGCGTCCCCCACCACGATGTTGCCGATTTCGCCAATGGCATCTTCCACGCTCTTGGTGAGGTTGCGGATGTCCTCCATGAGCATATTGCTCGCGATTTTGCAGGCGAGCATGGTCGGCATGCTGATGATGATGGAGCCCGAGGTCTCCCCCGTGAGTCCAATGATGGAGCTGATGTCGTAGGTGGTGATGAGGTCTTCCTTCACCGAAAGCCCGGCCTTCTCGGCCGTGATCCCGGCCATCATCTCGAGGCTTCGAAGGGTGGACTCGATGAAAGGATTTACGAAGGCGACGTTCATGGGTTCGTTCCTCTTTTCAAGGTGAGGGGGCGTCATGATGCCATCGGCCGAACGGGAAAAAACTAAACTAATTGCTCAGTCCAGATTGCTGGGGTGCCCGAAGGGCGGCAGGATGAAGACCTGAACAACGACGGAGAACCCATGCTGGACCTCATTCAGGCCGACCTCAAAGCCGCCATGCTGGCCAAGGACGCTCCCCGCACCCAAGTGTTGAGGATGGTCGTGGCCGCCTTCCGGAACGAAGCCATCGCCAAGGGGCTGGGCCCCCAGGGCACGCTGGAGGAAGGTGAAGCCCTGGCGGTGCTCCGCAAGTTGGTTAAAAGTCGCGAGGACAGCGTGGAACAGTTCACCCGGGGCGGTCGGCAGGACCTGGCAGACAAGGAAAGTGCCGAGATCCAAATCCTGAAGGCCTACCTGCCTTCCCTGCTGGAGGGGGCCGAACTCCTGTCCGTTGTCCAGCAGGCCATTACGGCCGCGGGCGCCACCTCCAAACGGGACATGGGGTTGGTGATGAAGCACCTGCAGGCCCACTTCTCCGGTCGCTACGATGGCAAGGTGGTCTCCCAGCTCATCCCGACCCTCCTGCCCTGATACCCATGGCCATCCCGGGTTCTCTCGGTGGATGTGCCCGTATGCCAAACTTGCTTATCTTACAAGGACCCCTTGCATGAAACAGTCCAGAGCCCTGATCCAGACCCTTCGCGAAACGCCGAAGGACGCCGATGTGGTAAGCCAGCAGCTCATGATGCGCGCGGGCATGATCTCCAAGGTCGCAGCGGGCATTTACAACTACCTTCCCCTGGCCCTGCGTTCCATCCGCAAATTCGAGCAGATCGTGCGGGAGGAGTTGGAGCGGGATGCCTGCCAGGAACTCCTGATGCCCATGGTCCAGCCCTCGGAACTCTGGCAGGAGAGTGGCCGATGGTCCTTCTACGGCAAGCAGCTGCTTCGCTTCAAGGACCGGAAGGACGGCGACTTCTGCCTTGGACCGACCCATGAGGAGGTGATCACCTCCATCGTTCGGGATCGCATCCGCAGCTATCGCCAACTGCCCATCAACCTGTTCCAGATCCAGGGCAAGTTCCGGGATGAGATTCGCCCGCGGTTCGGTCTCATGCGTGGCCGGGAATTCGTCATGAAGGACGGCTATTCCTTCCATGCGGACGACCAGGATGCGGACCGCGAGTACTGGGTGATGTTCAACGCCTACAAGCGCATCTTTTCCCGTCTGGGCGTGAAGTTCCGCCCCGTGGAGGCGGACTCGGGCGCCATTGGCGGCAGCTTCACCCACGAATTCCATGTCCTGGCGGGCAGTGGTGAGGACGCCATCCTGAGCTGCGACGCCTGCGAATACACCAGCAATATCGAAAAAACCGAGGCCCCTCGCCTTCCAGCCGGGGATCACGGTCCGGCCTTCGCGTTGAAGAAGGACCATTTCTGCACCCCGGGCATCGTCGGCCAGGTAGAGCAGGCGGCGGCCATGAAGGACGCCGACCACGAGGGCATGCCCCTCGCCCAGACCAGCAAGTTCTTCCTGTACCGCTGCACCCTGACCGAGGGCACCACGCGCCTCGTGGGTGCAGTCCTGCGCGGCGACCATGAGGTGAATCCCGTCAAGGTGAAAAACCACATGGGGGCCGCGGATATGGAACTCCTGCCCCTGGACGAAGCGGAGGTCTTCACCGGAGCGAAGTCGGGCTTCATGGGGCCAGTGGGGCTCAAGGGAGTCCAGATCCTCGTGGACCGGAGCCTCGAGGGCGCCGTGAACCTCACCTGCGGGGCGAATCGCACGGACTTCCATCACTTCGGCATGGATCCG
>CAZPUI010000520.1:0-4174 GCA_964589695.1 uncultured Solibacteraceae bacterium
TGGCCCTCCGACTCAGGGTTGTGTGGTCGGGCACCTCAAGCTTGACTTTCAACAATTCGAAGACAGAAGACATCAGACCCTCGGTCTGGCGTAGTGGCAGGTGGAAAGCCAATCGCAGCATGAGGCCTGCCTCGATCGCCAAATCCCCATAGATTGGCTGGCCTCCTGGCGTGAGGCGTGGTCCTGCCCGCCAGCCATCCAGCACCTCGTCCGTGATCCAGAGCGTCAGGCTGCCCCGCCGCCGAAGCCCTGCGTCATACTCCGCCCAGTTCCGAACTCGGAACTTCATCTTCGGGATGTGGTGGCAGCGCTTTTCGTTGAATTTATTGGGCATACCCAAGTATCGCCTGCCCGCAGTTGGCCAGGCCAAGGGGTATCCATGCAACAACGCCTGGCAGCTTTGTCTCCGCGGGATAGACTGGCCCGCCCGGGTAGTGGTACCACGTTTTGTTGCGACTTGGAAGAGTCTGCACGGATGGCAGTGTCGCCGTTCAATCGCCTCGAGCAAACGGATGTCCCCTCCTTTTCAAAGGAGGTCCTATGGACCAAGAAATCTCGGAGGTTGTCCACAGCACGGCGTTGTTGCATGGAGGCAGATGGTCGAGGTTTCCCCTTCCCCAACCCCCCCTCAGGAAGCACCCCCGAATCGACGAACTGAGTGGCGGTGTTGCGTGGATACCCTTGGGCCGGCAGGCCATACTGGGACATCCCCAATTAGTTCAACGACAAGCACAGCCAGCACATCCCAACAGGTGCCCGATCACCCCCTGGTCTACTCAAAACCCAACTCCGGAGGCATGTATGCCCACACCAGTTCTCTCCCTTGAATCCTTGAAGCAGGCCGTAGCCCAAGGTGCCGCCCTGCGTTTCCGCGCGCGTTTGCAGCCCGCGGGCGGCCACGGTGACAAGGTATTCCCACCCACCTATGAAGGCGGCAAGTACGCCGAGGAAAAGCGCCGGATTCCTGGCCATGCTGAGCCCGTTCCCTGCGTGCATCTCGACAGCGTCCAATCCCAGGCCAACCGCATGGAACTGGCCCTGCTGGAAGCTTCCCGGGAAGGGCGGCTCCCGCTGCCCATCGTTCAGGTGGTATTCGATGAGGACCTCGCTGAGGTGGGAACCATCACCAGCATGGAAGCCCCCCATCGCCTGGCAGATGCAATCCTGCGCGACAGCACCTTGAATGGTGTCCGTTTCCGGATGACGGAGGAAGGCAAAACGCTCGATTCCGCTTCACTCCAGAACGCCACGGGCCTCTTCGGCATTGCCCCGACCTCGCTCCTCTTTGGGCTTTGGGATTCCACGGGCCCCAAGGGTGGGCTGGGGGTGAAGTTCCAGCGCGCCATTGTGAGTGAATTGGTGGGAGTTGATGCGGTAGTCGGTCAGAAATCATCCAGTCGCATCGATCCTCTTGGCATCGTCCTAAATGCTGGTCCGATCTACCTAACAAATAAAACAACCGGAGAGTGGGGCCTCAACGAAAATGATGCGTCTGGGAAACCACTCTCCAAGATGGGCAAGGAAGGTAAGCCCTCGGAAGCAAACCACGGAAACGTAACCCCCTCCATTACGCACGTAAATGGCGGCGTCACCTTCGACCACGCCCTCCAGACCCTCGTCATCTCCCTTCCCGCCCTGCGCCGTCTCCGCTTCCCTCTGGGGGGAAACCAGCCCACCCAAGATGTGGATCTCACGGCCCAAACAACCCTGGCAGCTCTAGGTCTCGCTGCCGCCGCTCTTTCCATCGCCAAGGGTACGGACCTGCGCTCACGTTGCCTCCTGGTGCCCGAAGCTCCGCCTACCTGGGAGATTGTGAAGGCCGATGGACAGATCGAGGCTTTCACACTCACCGCCGACGAAGCTTGCACCTTGCTTGAAGGTGCCGTGAAAGCAGCCGAAACGGTTGGACTGCCCTGGCGAAAGGAGCCGCTCACCCTGCAGCCCAGTGCTGGCTTGGCCCAGTTGGTGCGTAAGAGCCGGGAACTGGCCATGCAGACCAAGGCCGAGGATTGAACCATGCTGATCCTCGCCTGGCATTACCTGACCGGGCGCTGTGTTGCGACGGATTTCGCAGACCGGGAAAAGGCGGAATGGCCGCCTCATCCGGATCGCGTCTTCCAGGCCCTGGTCGCGGCCTGGGGGGAGCGTGGCGAAGATCCCGAGGAACGCAGGGCCCTGGAGTGGCTGGAGGCTCAACCCTTCCCGCAGTTGTCCATGCCTTCTCCCGATGATGCACCTGAACCCGTGAAGGTCTACGTTCCGGTCAACGACGTCGAAACTAGGCAGAAAACCTATGGCGATCCACTGCTAGCCATCCTTCCCGCGCATCGTTCCCGCAAGGAACGCTACTTTCCCCATACTCGCGTAGGCGACAGCACCTGCGCCCTCCTCTGGCCGACGTCCGATGCCGGGGATCATCTCCCGGTCCTTGCGCGCCTGTGCGCCGAGGTCAGCCGCATCGGGCATTCCAGCTCCATGGTCCGCTGCTGGGTGGGCCAGGATCCCCTTCCCGCCACCCACGCTCCTTCACCTCAAGCTCGCCGGAAGGACTGCATGCTGCGCGTTCCAGCGCCGGGCCGTCTGGCGGCATTGTGCGCCAGCCATCAGCAAGGCGTGAGCGAGGGCAAATACAATCCGCCACCCCTGGCTCAGCAGATCAGCTATATCCCAATCCACGGGGCATCAGAACCCATCCGGGGCCTGTTCGGAGCGCCCCTGCTCATTTTCCGGCAGGTGGGTGGCAATCGCTTCAGCCTCAAACAAGCCCCAGATGTGGTGAATGCGTTCCGGCAAACCCTGATCAAATGCTCTGAAGCCGTCTCTCCCGAAGCCAAGGCCCTGGTGTCCGGCCACGCCCCGGATGGAACGCCACTCCAAACGGTCCATCTGGCCTATCTCCCCCTCGCCTTTGTCGGCCACGCCCATGCCGACGGCCACCTTCTGGGCATGGCCCTCGCTTTTCCGCAGGGCATTGCGCCTGAAGCTGAGGAACGGGCCTTCCAGGGCCTCGCACGTGCCATGGATGAAAGAGAGGAAATCCATCTGGTGCTTGGCGTCAAGGGCGAGATGGTACTGCGTGTGGAGGATCGTCCTGAAGCTCCCTGGGCCCTGCGCTCTGCAACCTGGTGCCAGCCTTCCAGGACCTGGGCGACCGTAACGCCCATTGTCATGGATCGCATGCAGAATGCCCGAAGGTCCGATCCGGACGGCTGGGCTGCGGAGCAGATTGCCCAGATGTGCGAGAAACAGGGACTTCCCAGGCCCTCGGCAATCGTGTTGCGTCCCGTGTCCATGCTCACGGGCACTCCCACCCAACGCGAGTTTCCGCCCCTGGTCCGCAAGGACGGGCGATCCCACCGCCAGGTCCATGCCCACCTCACGTTTCCGGTTGAGGTTGCGGGTCCGCTGCTTTTGGGTGCGGGCCGGTACAAGGGCTATGGCCTTTGCAAGCCCTGCAAGCCTGTGGAGAATTCCCCATGTTGACGCCCGATCAATTCACGGCGTTCTTCCAGGCCATCCACGGAAGCGAGCCCTTCCCCTGGCAGAAACGCCTCCTGGAAGAAGTGGTTGACCATGGCCAATGGCCCCAGACCCTGAGTCTGCCCACCGGGGCGGGCAAGACGTCCATCCTGGACATTTCAGTTTTCGCTTTGACCTGCGTGGCGAACCTGCCCCGTCGAACCGTGCTGGTGGTGGACCGCCGCATTGTGGTGGATGATGCCTTCCGGCGTGCTCGGAAGATTCGCGATGCCATCCGGAATCCTCAGGAGCCCATTCTGTGGAAAGTCCACGATGCCCTCCTTTCCCTGAGCGGAGAGTCCCCCCTGGAAGTTGCCCTTCTGCGGGGCGGCATCTACCGCGAGGACCGCTGGGTTCGCCATCCCGCCCAGCCCCTCCTGGTGTGCTCCACCGTGGACCAAGTGGGTAGCCGCCTCCTGCACCAGGGCTATGGCGTCTCACCCCACCTGAGGTCCATCCATGCCGGTCTGTTGGCCAACGATGCACTGATCGTCCTGGACGAAGCCCATACCAGCGAGCCCTTCCGCCAGACGCTGGACTGGATCCGCAAGTATCGTGCAGTGGGGTCGGCTGCCATCACGATGCCCTTTGCGGTGGTGACCATGACGGCAACTCCGCGAGGGGACGCTGAGGTCTTCCGTCTGGACGATGCTGA
>CAZPUI010000521.1:0-4173 GCA_964589695.1 uncultured Solibacteraceae bacterium
CCTTCACCCTTTATCTAAAGGGAATTGGTCATGAATCTGACCCATCTAAACCTGAACGCCCTCTCCCCCAACAACCTTACCTGGGTGCTGGGTGGCATGAACAAGACCGAACTGGTCAAGGCCATCGCCGCCGCTGTTACGGTCCTACCCGAGGAGCCCAAGAAGGGGTAGTTCGCAAGAGCGAAACGTACCGGAAGGGGCCTTGGTCCCTTCCGGTGTTGTCTACACCCAGGGCTCACCCACGGGCAGGATGTTCCTGTCCGCAAGATCCTGGAAAATGATGTGCGCCATGATGTACCAGGCACTGCCCGCGGTGATGATGAGCACCCAGGCGGCCACCTTGGTGAGTCCAGGGAAGCCGAAGTGGGCGAGGTCCAGCAGGATGAAGCCGATGAGCAGGGTGGTGAAGGTGAAGGCCAGGGCTTTGCTGATCCGCAGGCTGCCCAGCCACAGGATCACGGTGAAGAGGGTGAAGGCCACCAGGAAAAAACCCACGTCCGTGCCGCTGCTTTCGATGATCTTGTAACGGTTGCCCAGCAGGATGAGGGCGAAGGCGATCCAGAAGGTGCCGTAGCCCGTGAAGGCGCAGTAGCCGAAATTGTTACCGGACTTCATTTCCTGGAAGCCGGCCACCAGTTGGGCCAGCCCCCCAAAGACGAGGGCCAGGGCCCACACGGGTCCCAGGCCGCACCAGCCCAGGTTGTGGAACTGGAGCATGAGGGTGGTGAGGCCGAAGCCGGCGAGGCCGACCACGGCGGGATTGGCGAGTTTCTTGTCGGACATATGGAACCTTTCGCGTACGGGCCCCGCCGCCCGGCGGGGAACCAGGGCTGGAAACAAGCGCGCGGAAGCCCTTCCCAGGGAAGGCGACCCCACGGCCACCCATCCATGCTAGGGGGCTGTATTCCAATTCGTCAAATTGAATAAGAAGATTTGCGGATTCTTGTACGTTATTTACACAAAAATGACGACAAGATGTTCCGAAAACCCCCGGGCCCTACCAACTCGGAATCCGCCCCGCGGATTCCGAAAGGGATTCGGAGAGCGCCTTCACTGGCTCGATCCCCTCGATGGTGCCCTCCTGCACGGCCTTCAGCACCGCGCCGCCGCCGGTGAAGATGTAGTACTTGGGGTTGTCGATGGCCATGATGTAGAGGCCCGGCAGGAGCCGCTTCAGCTCCTGCATGGTGTCGCCCCCCCCGTAGAGCTTGATGGCATTCACGTTTTCGTCGATGAGCTGGTCCATGGCGATGGTGCCGTCGTTGAAGTGGGGGGTGAAGCCCATGACGGCATTCACGAAGATGGTCCGGGCACCGTGGAAGATCTCCAGCACCTGGGGATCCGTGAAGGATTCCTTGGCCACGTCCAGGACGTAATTGAGGGAGGTCCCTGGGGCCAGATCCTGGATTCGGTGGGTGCGGAATTGGCCCTCCAGCCGACCTTCCATGGTGTCGGATTCAACGATGAAGGGGGGCTCCACCAGCCTTCCCGGGAACTGCGCGGCGAAGGTCACGAATTTCCGGGCGTGCTCCAAGTCGTCCTCCCCGATGCCCTTGATCTGGAAGCCGTACTTGGCGCACAGGTAGGCGTTGTAGATGACGCCGCCCAGCATGAGGTGGTCGGACTTCTGGAGCAGCATGTTGAGCGAATCGATCTTGGTGTCGAACTTGGAACCCGCCACCACGGAAAGCAGCGGCGCCTGCGGGTGGTAGATGCGGTCCAGGTTCTCCAGCTCCTTCTGCATGAGGAATCCGGCATAGCTGGGCAGGTACTTGTTCACGCGCACCGTTGACGCGTGGGGCTGCCAGGAACCGAAGGCATCGTTCACGAAGATGTCCGCCAACCCCGCCAGCTGGTGGGCGAAGCGCTCCGCGGCCTCCCCCTTGGCCTCTTCCCCCTGGAACCACCGGGTGTTGGGAAGGTAGATGGCATCCAGCCGGTCCTCCTTCAGCTCCCGGATCAGGTGGTTGATGGAGGCATCGATGTCGCGAATGCCCTTCGTGCCATCGGGGAGGAAGCGGGGCACCTTGATGGTGATATGCAGTTTGGCCTTCAGGTAATCCACGATGGGTTGGACGGAACTGTCCTCGGTGCAGCGAAATTCACCGGTCTTCTTATCAAAGGGGCGACCGACGTGGGTCATGAGGATGATCTTCCCCCCCTTCGCGTTGATGTGGTACAGGGTCCCGATGGTGGCGTCGATGCGGTAGGGATCGTGGATGAGTCCCTTCTTCACCACGTTGTGGTCCACCCGCACGAGGACGACCTTGCCCCGGAGGTTGGCCTGCTGAAGGAGCTGAATGTTGGAGAGGCTGAGCATGGAACCTCCGTGGGGATGAATGGCCTGGGGTGATGGGGCCATTCTACGACGGTCAGGGGCCCAGGAATCCCCTTCTGTGCCCGGAACCTGAATGGTGCTAGGCTCATTCCAGTGCGCTCCTCTTCCGGGGCGCGCGTTTTTTTAGGCTCGCGCAAAGGACTAACACCTCTGCGTGTATCGGATACCCGGGGCACCCGCCCCCACCTTCGAGTGGACCATCATGCCCAAGCATGTGCTCGCCAAGCTGGAGAACGAACTCAAGGCGCTCCGGCACGCCCTCTTGAATGACATCCCCAACGAGATCTCTGCGGCCGCCGCCCAGGGGGACCTCTCGGAGAACGCTGAATACGAGCAGGCTCTGGCCAAGCGGGACATGTACCAAGGGAAGGTGGTCGCCATGGAGAAGCGCATCGCCGAGATCGCCAGCCTGGATGTGGGGCGGCTCCCCAAGGACAAGGTTGCCTATGGCAGCCGGGTCGTGCTCCTGGACCTGGACACCCAGAAGGAAGTGACCTATCGCCTCGTGCTTCCCGAAGAGCTGGAGGAGGACTCGAGCCTTCTGAGCATCAGTAGCCCCATCGGGCTCGCCCTCGTAGGATTGGAAGAGGGGGCCGAGGTTCGGATCAAGATTCCGGCTGGGATCAAGCGTTTTGAGATCCTCAACCTGGAAACCGTGCACCAGCTCACCCACTAGACCGCCATTCTTGATTGGCTGGGTCCCCGCGATTTCCGTCGTGACCCCAAGGACTTAAACTCATCAAATCCATGCACGGGTTGTGTCGATACAACCCCAAGACCAGCAAGCGAGGGATCCATGACCAAGGCGAGGCGCGACCAGCGCTGCTCCTTCTGCGGGAAGGCCCCCCACGAGGTCGAGCAGCTCCTGGCGGGGCCCGAGGCCTACATCTGCAATGAATGCCTGGAGGCTGGGCAACTACAGCTGCGCATGGGGCGTGCCAGCAAACCTTCCGTCACCCGGCACGAACCCAAGCTCGCCCGGCCCAAGGAGATCAAGGCCTTCCTGGACGATTACGTCATCGGACAGGAGGACGCCAAGAAGCGCCTCTCCGTGGCGGTCTACAACCACTACAAGCGCATCACCCTGCCCAACAAGAAGATGGGGGCGCCCGAGGTGGAGCTCTCAAAGCGCAACATCATGCTCATCGGCCCCACGGGCACGGGCAAGACCCTCCTGGCCCAGACCCTGGCCAAGTTTCTTGATGTGCCTCTGGCCATGGCCGATGCCACCACCCTTACGGAGGCGGGCTACGTGGGCGAACAGGTGGAGTCCTGTCTGCTGTCGCTCCTGGCCGCAGCCGGGGGAGACCCCAAGAAGGCCGAGCGCGGCATCGTGTACCTGGATGAGTTCGACAAGGTCCGCCGCGCCGAAGGGGTGACGCGCGACGTCTCGGGCGAAGGGGTGCAGAACGCGTTGCTGTCGTTGTTCGACGGCACGCGCAGACGTTTCCGGGTGCGCGACATGGACTTCAAGCTCGACTCCTCGCGCGTGCTGTTCCTGTGCACCGGCGCGTTCTCGGGTCTGCCCGAGGTAGTGCGTCGCCGTCGCGCCCAGCGCACCGGACTGGGGTTCGGCGCACGCATCCGCGACGCGCATCGCATGACCGACGCGCAGGCCATGGAATCCGCGACCGGCGAGGACCTGATCGAGTACGGCTTCATTCCCGAACTGGTGAATCGGTTCAACACGCTCACGTCGGTGCATGCGCTCGGGATGGACGAGATGCTGCACATTCTGGGCGGAGTCGAGGGCTCGGTATTGCAGCGACTGCACCACCAGTGCGAGTTGCACCGTGTGCGGCTCGACGTGCCCGACGATGCGCGCCGGTCGCTGG
>CAZPUI010000522.1:0-4160 GCA_964589695.1 uncultured Solibacteraceae bacterium
TGCCGGCCGCCCCGCCCATCCAGGGCCATGAAATTCGCGGACATGGCCTGGGTTTCCCCCTCGACCACCGCCTTCTCGAAGCGCCCCTCCCGGAAGCGGATCAGCCCCTTGAGGGTGGCCGCCCAGACCCCCCCCTCGGGCGCAGGCACCAGGGCGGCAACGTAGGCCGAAGGCAGCTCGGGTTCGTCCTTCCAGTGCCTGGATTGGCTCCGGTCGTACCGCACCAGTCCGTTCTCGGTCCCGAACCAGATGAAGCCATCCCGGTCCTGGGTCATGCAGATGACGGTGCCTGGCGGCAGCCCCTGGTCGGGCCCCAGGACCGCAAAGGGGCGACGCCCAGGCGCCTGGGCCAAACCGAGGAGGGGGACCAGGGTCAGGAGAAGCCGGATCACCCAACGTCCCATGTCACGCAATCCTGTCTGCAAGCTTGCTCCAGTCCACACGATCCCTATCGACCTGCCGGAGACCATGCCTGATTATTGGACTTCCTGCGAGGTCCCATGCGCCTGCTGCTCCTAGCCCTTAGCCTGTCCCTCGGCCTTTGGGCCCAGGACACCACGGTGGTGATGGTCCGCCACGCAGAGAAGGTCTCGAATGAACCCGACGCTGCCCTTTCGGAGGCTGGGCTCCGCAGGGCCCAGGCCCTTGTGGCGCAGCTCCGCACCTTCAAGCCCACCGTCCTCTTCGCCTCGGAACGAAGGCGCACCCAGCAAACCCTGGCACCCACGGCGAAATCCCTGGGCCTTCAGCCCCTGATCCGCCCCAGCAATGCCCCCGAAGCCCTGGCCCAGGAGATGCTCAGGGATCACCGTGGGAAGGTGATCCTCCTCGCCTGGCACCATGGGCCCCACGAACCCTTCGTCCGGGCCCTGGGGGTGCAGGGCCCGCTCCCCATCTGGACCTCCAGCACCTATGACCGCATCTGGGTGATCTCCCTGCCGACCCAGGGACCGGCCCATTTCGAGGAGCGGATTCAGAGGCCTTCCGAGCCCAACAGCGCCCTGAGCGCCCGGTAGTCGGTCTTTCCCGTTCCCAGGAGCGGGATGGCCTCCACCCGCCGCACCTTCTTGATGTGATGCAGGGCACTGAGCCCCGCAGCCCGGAGGGCGGCATTGACGGTCTCCCGGGCCAGATCGCGCACGGTGAAGAGGACCAGCTCCGGATTGTGGTCCACGGGGGTGGCCTCCACCGCAAGCTGGGGCCCCTCATCCTCCGGATGACCAAAGGCGGACACCAGCACCTCCTCGATGGCAGGAAGGCTGATCATCTCCCCGCCCAGCTTCACGAAACGCTTCAACCGTCCCACGAAGGTAAGGGAGCCGTCCTCCTCCTGGCGCACCAGATCCCCGGTGCGGTACCACGGGATCCCCTCCAGGACCTCAAAGGGGGAGGCTCCCGTGTGGTGAAGGTAGCCCGGGAAGACACTGGGGCCGCGCACGAGCAGGAGACCCGCCATCCCCCGGGCCAGGGGCTCCAAAGTTTCGGGATGGACGATGCGCAGCTCGAGGCTGGACAGAGGATGACCAATGGAGCCCCGCTTGGGGGATTCCAGCCGACAGCCGCTCACCACGGGACTGCATTCGGTGATGCCATAGCCTTCCAGGACCCGGACCCGTGGCCACCGGCGACCCACCAGGTCGAAGAGTGCGTCTGGACACTTCTCCGCCCCCACGATGACCATGCGGAGGGAGGCTAACTGGGGCGTGGTGGCGGCCCGAACCACCCCCGCCAGGAAGGTGGGGGTGCCCAGGAACATGGAGACCCGGTAGGCCTCCACAAGTCGGGCCAGCATGGGTCCCTCCGTGGGATTGGCGTGATACGCCACGGGTATCCCCGAGAGCAGGGGCAGGAGCAGCGTCCCCGTAAGGCCAAAACTGTGAAAGGGCGGCAGGCATCCCAGCATGCGGTCCGAGGCCTGGAAGGGGTAGGCCTCCAGAATGTCCCGCAGATTGGCCAAGAGGTTGGCATGGGTGAGGGGCACGGCCTTGGGCAGGCTCTCCGACCCGGAGGTGAAGAGGACCACGGCCTCCTCGGGGAGCACTTGGTTCCCCAGGGATGGGGCCCCGAACCGCGCCTCCAGGGCACCCCGAAGCTTGGTCCAGGTTCCGATCCTGGTCCGGACCTCCTCCAAGGGCAGCAACCGCTCCCGCACCCTCCCCAGATCGACCCCTTGGGCGTCCAGGCGCTTGAGGAGCGCCTGGGCCGTCAGGATCGTCCCCACCTGCAGGAGGTCCACTCCGTGCTGGAGACTGCGCACCCCCACGGTCCAATTCACCATGACCGGAACCTTGCCCGCTGCCAGCACCGCCAGGGTCACGAGGGTCGCCCCCACGGATGCCGGCAGCATGATGCCCACGTAGGGACCCTCCAGCCGCGCCAGGGCAGGCCGCAATACGCAGATGGCGGTGAGGACCTCGCGATAGGTGCGCGTACCCGCAATCTGGTCCGCGAGGATGACCTTGTGGGGTTCCAGGCGGGCACGGACCAGAAAGACCTCCAGCAGATGCCTTCCAGGAGGGATGGCGGGAGGATGGGAACCGTCCTGGAAGAAGGCAGGGGCAACAGCCTGGAGGGTGGTGCATTCCGGAAGCCCCAACCCGGCGGCCACCCGCAGCACATCCATGACCGATTCGAGGGCCTCCGGATTGGGCAACTGGGCGTGGTATTCCTGTTCCAGCCAGGCCGCCAGTTCCAAGCGTCCCAGGCTGTCCATGCCCAGGTCCCGGGCCAGGCGCGCCTCGGGGCCGGGCACGGTCGCGCCTGTCATGGCCTCGAGTTGGCCCCACACCGCCACGCGAATGCCCTCGTCGATGGCCTCGAGCCCCAGGGTACGAGCCTCCCGCACCGGTTCTGGGATGGTCCGGGGCCCACCCCGCTCCCACCACCCCGCGGGAACGTACTGGGCCGGTGGAGCCTCGGCGTTGAAGAAGGTTTCCAGCACCTGGTTCTGGGCGAGTCGGTCACCGCCCCTGGGGAAATCCATGGCCTCCTGGAATTCCAGGACCACCGGTCGGCGCCGGAGGAAGAAGACGAGGGAGGCCAGGCACTCCAGCACCCCCTTCCCCAGTCCTGCCAGGAGGTCCGGCTGACGGCCTCCCGCACGGCTGAAGCGGCTTCCCCAAAGCCCTCGGGTGCGCACCATCACCACCCTTGTCCCGGGAGCCTGTTCCAAGAGCTTGGACACCGCGCTGTTGCCCCCCAACTCCTCGAACTGGCGGGATTGGAGGTGTCCCGAGGGGTAGAGCACCAGGTTGCCCCCCTCCCGAAGCACCTGGGCACAGAGGGCCATGGCCTGGTCCACATCCCCCCGGGCGGCGGCCCCGTAGGCGCCCACATCGCGCATGGGGATGGCCCGAAAGAGCCGCGCCAGCGGCCCCACCAGGAAGCCCTCCACCCGATCCTTGTCCGCCAGGGCCCTGGGCTGGAACCGGCCGAAGAGTTCCGTGTTGACGATCACGGGGTCCAGAAGCGAGGGGTGATTGGGAAGGAAAAGCACCCCCCGCACCCCCCGGGAGGCCACGGCACCGAGTCCCCTGACCTCAATGGCATACCGCAGTCGCAGGAGGATCCGCCCCAGCAGGATCAGAAAGGTCTTCATGGCGTGGATCCCCATCGCAAAGGGGTGATTGTACTCGCCCGTTCACCGCCACCCGGTGCCCTTTGATCGGCGGGAATTCAACCTCGGCGCCCTTGGGCGGGCCCAAGGATAAACTCGGACAACGGCTCGCCCGAAGACCCACTGTCCAGAACCACCTTCCTGCTTCATCATGTTACGAGGCACTGTTCTTTCTGAGGTCCCCATGTCCGAAGCCCCGCTGATCCAACTCACCGACCTCACCAAGGTCTACCTCATGGGAGACATGGAGGTCCGGGCGCTGGACGGCGTGTCCATGAGCATCCAGCGCGGCGAGTACGTGGCCATCATGGGCCCTTCGGGCTCCGGCAAATCCACCATGATGAACATGATCGGCTGCCTGGACTCCCCCTCCTCCGGAGACTACCTCCTGAACGGCAAGATGGTCTCCCGCATGACGGACGATGAACTCGCCCAGATCAGGAACGAAGAAATCGGCTTCGTCTTCCAGACCTTCAACCTCCTGTCCCGCACCACCGCGCTGCAAAACGTGGAGCTTCCCCTCATCTACGCCGGCATCGCCCCC
>CAZPUI010000523.1:0-4159 GCA_964589695.1 uncultured Solibacteraceae bacterium
AGGCGGGAAGGGGCCACACCACGAGGTAGGGTCCCACCACCACCTGCAGAAAACGGTTTTGCCCAAAGGGAGTAAAGGACGCATCCCGTGCGGTGCTGATCATGGAGACTCCAGAGGTTCCGGACAGCATGCCACGACCTTGCCTCCATGGGTCGGGTCCGTTCGTAGGTTCGAAGACACCGGCGACTCGGGCGGAAGGGCGAGCCGCGCGGGGTTCGCAGTGTCTCCGAGGCCTATGACGAACCCGCCGAACGGCATCCTTCAGTCTACTGCTGCCCGATGGTCCCGCAGGTACAGCTGCCGCCACAGGAGGCGCCCACGGTGCACACCGTGGCGCAGGTGTTCACGGTCAGGCATTGCCAGTAGTTCTGGGTGCACGTGCAGGAGCCGGGCAGGATGCACGTGGGATCGCTGGGAAGCCCACAGTTCCGTGGGATACAACTGTGCTGCTGGGTGGCGGGAATGGCGCAACCGCCCCTTAGTTGCTGTTGGGATTGGACACACGTGCATGTGCCCTCGGTGCCGGGCCCCCCCCCGGCAACATGCTGGGTGTTCTCCCGATTGAGAGCACTGAGGGTCTCCTTGCGGAGTTGAAGTTTCTTCATGAGAATGTCTCCTTGGTTGGATGATGGAACCGGTTCCAAGTGAGCCTGGCAGTGGAAAATCCGATCCCCAAGCACGAGGAATCCGCGATGACAGGGGGTTTTTCAGCGATGGTCCCTGGGCAGTGGGACGTCCATCCCTATCTCGATCCTCGGCGACCGCAGTTTCAGCCCTGATCCGTTCGACGATTTCAAGACCTAATGCTGTTCTCCATGGAGGTGGGACCATGCCCGCGCTGAAAACCCTGATGCTTCCGGTCCTGGTCGCAACAACCCTGTTGGCTCAGGCTTCACCTGGCCAGGACGTGGTCACCCGCGTGTCCCGCCTGGGGGCCCTGGAACTTCAATACCTCGGTCGGGACCCCTTCCAGCGGGAAACCTTTGAACTCCGGATCCAGCAGCCCGTGGACCATGCCCAGCCCCAGGGTCCCTTCTTCACCCAGAAGGCCATCCTCACCCACCGGGGCTTCGATCGCCCCACGGTGCTCATCACCGAGGGCTACACCCTGGGGAAGAACTACACCGGGGAATTGGCCCGCATGCTGGACGCGAACGAGGTTCGGGTGGAGTACCGGTTCTTCGGCCAATCCCACCCCGACGCGGTGCTCTGGGACAAGCTGAACCTGGCCCAATCCACCCGGGACTACCACGCGCTGGTGACCCGCCTGAAGAAGCTCTACACGGGGCCCTGGGCCTGTGTGGGCTGGAGCAAGGGCGGCGAGACGGCCCTGGCCTACCGCCGTCACTTCCCCGAGGACGTGAAGGCCACCGTGGCCTACGACGCGCCCATCAACTTCGCCCAGGAGGATCCCCGCATCGATGCCTTCTTCAGCACCGTGGGCACCCCCGAGGTCCGGGCCCAGCTCATCGCCTTCCAGCGCACGGCCCTGAAGGCCCGGGACCAGGTGCTTCCGCTCCTTTCGAAGTATTCCTACGACACGGGCTGGTACTGCCCCTTGGGCCTGGAATCCGCCTTCGAATTCGCCGTGCTGGAATATCCCTTCTCCTTCTGGCAGTACACCGACGCTGACCCCAAGACGATCCCCGCTCCCGACGCCAAGCCCGAGGCCATCTTCAAGGCCCTGCAGAACGTCTCGGGATTCTCGGCCTACGGCCGCAACTCCTTCAACAACAATGCCATGTGGGAATTCTTCAACGAGTTGGGCTACTACGGGTACGTCACCGAGCCCGTGAAGGACCTGCTCAAGACCTGGCCCCGAACCCTGGCCAACGCAACCTTCGCCGGGAACCGCGCAGGCATCCGCTGGAAGCCCGAAGTCATGAAGGACATCGATGCGTGGCTCAAGGAAAAGGGCCACGGAATCCTCTACATCTACGCCCAGAACGACCCCTGGGCCGCCACGCGCATCTCCCACACCGGCCGCGCCGATGCCCTGGTGAAGGTCCTGCCCAAGGGCAATCACTTCACCTTCATCGAGACCTTCCCCCCAGCCGAGCAGAAGGAGATGCTCGGCCGGATCAAGGCCTGGATGGGGCTGAAGTAGGTCGAAGGGCTAAATGCCGCGCATTCAGGGAAATCAGCGAAAATCGAACCTCCAATAATGACCCAATTGAAATCAGCCTGCGAAGCTGATCGCTGTTCATCGTCGTTTATCGCTGTTAGTTTTTTGTGATCCAATTCTGGCAACCATTGCCAACAACGTTAGACGTATTGTCTTAATCGATCGGAAACGAATTTGAACAGCGATAAACAGCGATGAACAGCGGTAAAAGCTAAAAGACCATCATTAATGTCCAGTTCGTAGATAACGGAGTACTTAAGCTTTGCGTACGAGAAATTTATAATAATGAATATTGGTTTCTCGAAATCGCTGTTATTATTCGACATTTAACTTAACATTCGTGGTATTAATATTTTAAATTAAGATGATACTTAATTCATGAAAAATTGCAACAGGGATGGAGGGGATAACTGCCAGAGGACTTTGATCATTTGTCTCTCCCTGCGTCAAAGCTTGGTGCCATGTTTTGAGTTGTGGCCCGAAGAAACCAAGGTGAATTTTATCCCTTCCATCCCTTCCATCCCTGTTTATCATCTTTCTTCTTTTAAGTATGGCAAAAATATTTAAATAGGGATGAAAAAGATGGTTATTATACGACAGTCTCTCTCCATGAAAAATAATTTAATAAATCGCTGCTGCACTTTTTATCGAGTTCGACTTGGCTCCCGGTAATGAACCTGTTTAAATTCAGCCATTCCCTTCGCCACCAAGCCTTCCTTCACCTCCTGGCTTCCACATGACAACACCAATTCATACATTCTAGCCTCCATGTAACACCATGCACAGCCGGACAAACCGCTCTCTGCGCCCTCTTTCTCACCGTGTTTCACCGAAATTCACCGGCAAAATTCTTTTCTAGCCAGTGATTTCCGGCGATGAGCGATGAAAGCAAGCACCAGCATTCGTGTGTTGTGTCCCGGTGTGCCTCCTGGCACCGGGGCCAGATCAGAATCGTTTTGCATAACCACGCTATGTTCATGCAACCCATGGTTGGCACTCCAAGTTGAAAACCCTGACTGGCTTGGGCCAGTGGCCCCGACTTTCCCCCTTGCCTCAGGCCCCAACGGCATGCCAGGATTCCTCTACCGATGGAGGCGCGGTCCCCATCAGTAGTTTCGGCGAGGGGGATGAACCCGATGACCCGAAGCGAAAGGGGTGGATCGCCGAAGGGGATGCGAATCATCGTCGCAAACCTTGGCTGCAGGGGCTAAATCCCTTGGGCTGTCATCCCGGAATCCCCGGGGTGAAGGGCCAGACGGACAGTTGACCGGTTCTTCCGGCTTCGGTTCCAGGCACGTCGGATCCGAGGAGCCCACGATGAACCCAGTCCTGACCGAAACCGACCGCGCCACCCTCCTGGGCGAGCAGCTCCTGCGCCTCTGCGCCGTGGACACCACCGAGGGCCGGGAGGAGGACCTCCTGCCGGTGCTCCTGCCCATGCTGGAGGCCCTGGGGGCGGATGTGCACCTGCAGCCCGTGGCCGGGGGTCGCACCAATGTCCTGGCCCGTTGGGGCCAGCCCCGGGTGCTCTTCAGCACCCACCTGGACACCGTGTCCCCCCACGTGGCGCCCCGGCTGGAAGGCGGACGCCTCCATGGCCGCGGGGCCTGCGACGCCAAGGGCCAGGCCGTGGCCCAGCTGGAGGCCATCCGCCGACTCTTGGACGAAGGCCGCACCGACCTGGCCTGGCTGGGGGTGGCGGGGGAAGAGACGGACAGCGCCGGGGCCCGGGCGGCCCTGGACCTGCGAGCCCTGCTTCCGGACGTGCAGCTACTCGTGAATGGCGAGCCCACGGGGAACCGGTTGGGCACGGGCCAGCGGGGCATCCTGCGCCTGCGCCCCTCCATCGAGGGCCGCGCCGCCCACCCCAGCCTGCCCCACCTGGGCAAGAGCGCCCTTTGGCCCATGCTGGACTGGATCCAGCGGCTGAAGGACATGCCCCTGCCCGTCCATCCCGTCCTGGGCCCCGAGATCTGGAACCTGGGCAAGCTCACGGTGGGTGAAGCCGTGAACAGCATTCCTGGACATGCCGAA
>CAZPUI010000524.1:0-4153 GCA_964589695.1 uncultured Solibacteraceae bacterium
CCCCGCGCTTGTGCACGGCCCCTGGGGTTCCGGAACAGCCTGTCCGCACCCGGGCGGAAATGGCCCGGGCTGCCTCAGCTTCCAACATCGTGGGCCTCATTCCCGGCACCGACGCGCCCCTGGCCAGTGAGTATCTGCTGGGCACGGCCCGCTACGACCACATCGGCGGCACGAGCACCTCGTACTACCCCGGCGCGGACGATAACGCCTCGGGCACCTCGGGACTCCTGGAACTGGCCCAGCTCCTGGTGGGCAGCCAACCCAAGCGGAGCATCCTCTTCGTGGCCATGAGTGGCGAGGAGAAGGGCCTCCTGGGCAGCGAGGCCTTTGCCAGCCGCTGTCCCATCAGTCTCTCCAAGGTGGTGGGGGTGGTGAACCTGGACATGCTGGGGCGCAATGCCACCCGCACGGTCTATGTGACCCCCGCGGCGGTGAGCGGCCAGGTGAACACCCTGGTGAAGAAGGCCCGGGAGCTCGCCGCCACCAAGGCGGTGGACCTCAGCAAGGGCATCGACCAGTACTGGCAGCAGTCGGACCACTACTCCTTCGCCAAGCGCGGCATCCCCGTGGTCTTCTTCAACAGCGGCAACCACAGCGACCTGCACCAGACCACGGACACCGTCAGCAAGATCGACTACGAGAAGATGGCGCGCATCGTGGACCTGGCCAAGGGGGTGATCACCCATTTCGCCAACTCCACCGAAAAGCCGGTGTCCGTGGCCTCCAGCGAGTACAACGCCTGGACCTGGCCGGTGAGGGGGAACAGCAGCCCTGCCTTTGGTTTCACCCAGCACCCCCAGGCGCAGACCGTGGCTGTGGGGGCCACCGTGACCTTCTCCAGCTCCGTCACCGGCGGCACCGCACCCTATGCCTACCAGTGGTACCGCAATGGCGTGGCCATCCCCAACGCCACCGGGGGATCCTACAGCTTCGGTGCCCAGCTCTCCGACGATGGGGCCCTCTTCAAGGTGACGGCGAAGGACTCCTCCGTGAGTGGCGCGCTCATCACCAGCAACCAGGCCAAGCTCACGGTCACCAATTCCACCTCCACCTTGGTGGTTACCCCTGCCACGGCCACGGTGGAGGTGGGGGCCACCTTCCAGTTCACAGCTTCCATGAGCAATGGCAGCAGTGTGGCCGTGAACTGGACTGTGCCCAGCACCGGCGGCGGGTCCATCAGTACCAGCGGGCTCTATACGGCCCCTGCCACCCCGGGAACTTACAAGGTCCGGGCCACGTCGGTGGCGAACACCTCCTTGCTCGCCGAGGCCACGGTGACGGTGACCCCCAAGTCCACCGCCACCGAGAAGCTAGTGAATGGCGGGTTCGAGAGCGGCACCACCCCCTGGACGGGGACCACCGGGGCCATTGGCAACTGGTCCAGCTCCGGTCAGCCGGCCTTCGAAGGCACCCGGGCCGCCTGGCTGGGGGGCAACGGCCGGACCTCCACGGAAACGCTCACCCAGACGGTGACCCTCCCCAGCACGGCCTCCAGCGCCACGTTGACCTTCCAGCTCCACATCGACACCAAGGAGACAGGCTCCACGGTCTACGACAAGTTGAGTGTCCAGGTGCTCAACAGCGCCGGGTCCCTGCTCAAGACCCTGGCCACCTACAGCAATGTCCAGGCGGCGGCGGGCTACCAGCTGCGCACCTTCGACCTCAGTGCCTACAAGGGCCAGACCGTGCGCATCAGCTTCAAGGTCGTGGAGGACGCGGGCGTGGTGACGAACTTCCTGGTGGACAAGGTGAGCTTGCTGGCGAACTGACCGTCGACAATTCATTTTCAACACGATGAGTAACCGTTAATAGGGGACCGTAGTAACCCCCGAATTGACTGGCTGTCCAACAGTCACAAAACTTCATTGAAGGCCTGGAAGGGGGGATGCGCCATGGCACTTTGGAAGCAGCTGCATTTGCGACACTGCTCAAGGCCGTCACAGCCATCTCCCCTGCCGCAATGAAGGGCCTTTAGGTGCAAAGGCTGTCATGATCCTCCCCCACCGCCCATGTCCATGGTCGGAGATGGGTATTGGCAGACCTGCATCTGCAGTGAACAACTGCCCAGCTGCTTGCCCAAATGTTCTTACGTGTAGCTTGGCCTTGGACCACTCGGAGATCAGCTGCCGCTTGAACTCCGCCAAGGCCGCAAAGCCTCTAATGAATAGCTTCTTGGTTGACTCGCAAGCGAACTGCACGTTTTTGAATAACTTGAGATGCCGAGGGTGCTGAGATGAGAATTCTGGCACTGGCTAATGTCGGTATTGCGTGATGCGCACTCCGGGACAGGTGGTAAAAATGGGCACAAAACTGGCCCTCAGGCGCCGTTCCGTCCGATGAGATCCTTGATGACCTCCCCCGCCAGGATCAGCCCGGCCACGGAGGGCACAAAGGAGACACTTCCCGGAATCTGGCGGCGGGTGGTGCAGGTGCGTTCGGTGCCTTTGGGGCAGATGCAGCCCACGGCGCAGCTGGCGGCCTCGCTCATCATCGGGGTCATGGGGTCCTCGGGGGAATAGACCACCTTGAGGGCCGTCACCCCACGCTTCCTCAGTTCCTTGCGCAGCACCCTGGCAAGGGGACACATGGTGGTGCGGGAGAGGTCCGTCACCTGGAAGGCCGTGGGGTCCAGTTTGTTGCCGGAGCCCATGCTGCTGATGATGGGAATGTTCCTCAGGCCCGCCTCGACGATGAGGTCCAGCTTCCCCGTGACGGTGTCGATGCAGTCCACGATGTAGTCCGTGTCCGGCTCGATGAGCTCATCCGCCATGCCGGGGTTGTAGAACTTCTTGTGGGTGCTGGCCTGGACCTTAGGGTTGATCTCCAGCATGCGTTCCAGCATGGCATCCACCTTGTAGTGGCCCACGGTGCGCCGGGTGGCGTGGATCTGGCGGTTCAGGTTGGTGAGGCAGATGCGGTCGTCGTCCACCAGCACGAAGTGCTCCACCCCACTGCGCACCAGGGCTTCCGCCACGAAGCTTCCCACGCCCCCCACGCCGTAGATGGCCACCTTGGCCTCCCGGAGCCGCGCCATGGCGGGGGCCCCCAGCAGCAGCTCGGTTCTGGAAAATGCATGCAGCATCCCGCAACTCCCATCCGCCCATGAGGCGAAACCCCAAGGTAGCTCAGGTCACGGGCACTTCGGCCTGAAAGCTCTCCCGGGCGTGGTAGCTGCTCCGCACCAGGGGACCGCTCTGGACCTTGCGGAAGCCCAATTCCTCGCCCTTGCGGCGGTACATTTCGAATTCAGAGGGCTCCACGAAGCGCACCAGGGGGAGATGGCGGTCGGAGGGGGGAAGGTACTGGCCCAGGGTGGCGATGTCCACCCGGCTGGACCGCCAGTCCTTCATCAGGTCCAGGACCTCCTCCGGGGTCTCCCCCAGGCCCACCATGATGCCGCTCTTGGTGGCCATGTCCGGAGCGTGGGTGTCCCGCCACGCGGCTGCCCGGGCCAGGAGCTCCAGGCTGCGGGCGTAGTTCGCATCGGGGCGGACGCGCTTGTAGAGCCGCGCGATGGTCTCCACGTTGTGGTTCAGCACCTGAGGACGGGCCTCCAGCACGGTGAGGAGGTCGCGCTCCCGGCCCTGGAAGTCCGGAATCAGGACCTCCACCCCGCAGTCGGGCACCAGGGTGCGGATCCACCGAAGGGTGGCGGCGAAGTGGGGGGCTCCCCCATCCGCCAGGTCGTCGCGGTTCACGGACGTCACCACGGCGAACTTCAGCCCCAGGGTGGCCACGGCCTCCCTCCACCCGTGAACGCCAGCTTGCTCCGGGGTTCTTAGGACACCATCTATAGGGAATCCTCCTCTCCACGATAAGGTCTCTATGTCTCAGTTCATTGAAGTTGACCGTAACCGTAACCGCGGCAACCGGCCTACTACTAATTCCAAGGAAATGGTCGAGGTCCGTACCGGCCAGGCCGCTCGGGACATGGCCAAGAACAAGGCCCTGCCCCTGTCGAACGCCCAGCGGGAGGACCTCAAGCGGATGGCAGACCATATGGAGGAGAACGGTTTGGAGTACTGAAATGGCGGTTCCACGGTTTCGTGAGTCAGGGTTGTTCCGTCGTCGGGCGGGGTTTGAGTTTGTTCCGCAGCTTGGACTCACCAACCTACCGCCAGGTAGTATTTCTGGGATCACCACGACCCCAAAC
>CAZPUI010000525.1:0-4150 GCA_964589695.1 uncultured Solibacteraceae bacterium
TGTAGAAGCACACCTTGGGCAGCACGTAGGGAACTTCGGGCACCACGATGTGGTGGTCGTAGAGGCCCATGAGGGAGGTCTTGCCACCCATCTCCTGGCGGATGTCGTCGCACAGCAGGGTGAATTCGTGCTTGGGGGCCTTGATCTGGACTTCTTGCATGCGAGCTCCGTATTGGTCAAAACGGTTGAAGGGTCAGTTTACCTGCAGAATGAATGCCGACCAAGCTAAGGTTTCAAGTGGGGTCGACGACATGCACGCACGCATCCTCCGCTGGTTTGCCTTCCTTTGTCTGGGCCTGGCCCTGGGTGCCCAGGACCTGCGCATCCAGGTGCTCTGCACCACCGACCTGCACAGCCATGTCATGCCCGAGGATCCCTTCACCCTTCAGCCCCAGGCCAAGGGCTGGGCCAAGCTCGCCACCCTGATCAAGGAGCGGAAGGCCCAATCCCCCCATACCCTCCTGGTGGACTGCGGGGACAATCTGCAGGGCGATCCCATCGCCTACATTCGCCATCGGGTGCGCCCTGACCTCCCTGACCCCACGGTCACCATCATGAATGCCCTGGGCTACCACGCCATGACCGTGGGCAACCACGAATTCGACTTCGGTCAGCCCCTCCTGCGTGCCCTCGAGGAGAAGGCCCAATTTCCCTTCCTCTCGGCCAACACCGTGGACACAGCCCAGGGGCGTCCCGCCTTCACCCCCTACGTCATTCAGGAATTTGCGGGTGTTCGCGTAGCGGTCCTGGGCTTGACCACTTCGGCGACCCCCATGTTCCAGGAACCAAGCCATCTTGCGGGCCTGCGCTTCCGTGATCCCGTGGAGGCTGCCCAGGAATGGATTCCCCGGCTTAGGGACAAGGAACGGGCTGATGTGGTCATCGTGGCGCTCCATGGCGGGTTGGGCGAGGTCTCCAGCCATGGGTACGAGGACCAGGGGCTGGCCTTGGCCGACCGCGTCCCAGGCGTCGACCTCCTCCTTCTGGGGCACAGCCATCAGACGCTCCAGACCACCCGCAAAGGTGTCCAGATTCTCCAGGCGGGGGCCCACGGGAGGACCCTGGGCGCCGCCATGCTCACCCTTCGCCAGGAGCGTGGACGGTGGCGATTGTCGGGCCTGCGCACAGAGCTCATCCCTTGTGAATCCTCCACGGAACTCGATTTCCAGGTGCTCCAACTCACCAAGGAACTGCGGGCCGCCGCCCAGGAATACCTGGACACACCCGCCACCCAGCTTCAGACGGATCTGGATGGACGATGGGCCCGCATGGAGGACTCAGCCATTGCCCAGCTGCTGCACACCGTGCAGCGCCAGGCGACGGGCGCCCAACTCTCCGCCGTGGCACCGCCCAGGGCGCACTATTTTGTCCCCGCGGGCCCCACTTCGGTGCGGCAGTTCTTTGCCCTCATGCCCTACGAAAACCGAGTGGCCCGGATTCGCATCACTGGCGCGCAGCTCAAGGCCTGGCTTGAACACTCTGCCAGGGCCTACAACTTCAGCTGGGAACCCGAACTGTTCAACAAGTCGCTCTTTCCCCATGACCAGGACCTGCTGGACGGCTGTTCCTATGCCCTCGACCTGGGCAAGCCTCTTGGCCAAAGGGTCCGCGAGCTCAAGGTTCAGGGCCAACCCGTCCGTTCCGACCAGGAATTCACCCTTGCCACCACCACGTACCGCCTGGCGGGGGGTGGCGGGTATTTGAAGGCCATCGGGTGGCGCGGAACGCCCGAATTCATCAGTCAGGCTGGGCTTCGCAATCTGCTCCTCGACTACGTGCTCAATCGACCGACCCTCACCATCCCCCTGTCCCGCCACTGGCGCACCATCCCCTACCTGGATCGGGAACGGGTGTTCGCCCAGCAGTAAGCCCATGCACATCCTTGCCATTTCCCAAGGCCTGGGCTTCGAACCGGCAAGCTGGAAGGCCGTGCTGCGTTCCGGCATCGATGCCTTCATGCTGCGCGAAGCCACCCTATCGACACGGGAACTCTTGGACCTCACCCGGAGGGTTCAAGATCTGGCACCCGAACTGACCCTGTGGGTGAATGGCCGGCTGGACGTGGCCCTGGCCTGTGGAACGGGTTTCCACGGGCCCGAGGCCCACCCGAATGTCCCTCGTGAGCTGGTGCCCCTGAGTCGGCCCCTTCATGCACCTGCGCAGACCCTTGACCGGTGGTCTTCCCAGCAGCTCCTGGTGTCCCCCGTTCACGAGGTGCCAGGCAAGGGAAGCCCCTGGGGGGCAGCGGCCCTACGTTCATGGTTGGACACCTTGCCACCCATGGGTCCACGCCTCCTGGCCCTTGGAGGGCTTGAACCCTCCAGGCTCCCGGACCTCAAGCATCCGAGGCTCGGGGGCATCGCCCTGATCCGGGCCCTGTGGGCATCCGCTGATCCCGCGTCGACCGTGGAGGAACTGCGCAACTCCTGGGTGTGAGCCCTGGCAATGCCCAAGTTCGAAGCACCGAGGGCCGGCCTACCTCCGATGCCCCCCTTGGGGAAGGGTTCACCACCTTTTCAACCCCATGTTTCGGGTCTATTGTGGGTCCATGCCCCCCGCCCTCAGTCAACGCTACTCCACGGCCCGCAGGACGCTTGCCTGGGTTCTTCTGGGCCTCATCCTCGCCGGGATTTGGGCAGGCCTGGAGCGCGGTTCCCAGAATCCAGCCCTCCTGAAGGCGCTCACCCTCACCAAGGCCATTTTCTTCGGTGTGATCGGGTATCTGGCTGTTCGCCTTTTCGCCTATTTCCTGCTTGATCCTTTGCTGAGGCACCGCAAGACCCAAACGCCCGGATTCGCCCGGGACCTCATCCTCGTCCTGCTTTTCTCCTTGCTCGGATTTCAGATCCTGCGCCACGTCGTCCAGGTCGACCTTGGGGCCCTCCTGGGCACGGGTGCCATCGTGGCCATGGTGGTGGGCCTCAGCCTCCAGGAGACACTCGGGAACCTGTTTTCCGGCATTGCGCTGCACTTGGATCCAGCCTTCAGGGTGGGGGACTGGGTCGAGGTCACGGGCAACCTCCGGGGTGGGGACGCGCGGGACACCTTGATCGGCCAAGTCATGGGCATCACCTGGCGTTCGGTGCAACTGCGCACCGAAAACGGCGATACCGACATCATCCCCAATCGCACCATTGCCCAATCCGTGGTGACGAACCTGGATGTGCCCGCGGGGTTCCACCGCCGCACGGCCCGGGTGGTGATGGAACCCCACTCGGAACTCCACATAGCCCTGGACCTGCTCACCGTCGCCCTGGCCGGAATCCCCCATCTTCCGATTCATCCCCCCGAAGTCGTCGTCCGGAGCTATGCCCAAGGGGGCACGGTGCTCGAGATTCGATGGTTTGCCCTCAGCTTCACCCATTCGAGGATCAGCCTCTTCCAGGCCCTTCGTCTCGCCAGCACCGTGCTGCCCCGGGAAGGGTTCGCCCTCATGGGTCCCTGCGGTCCCAATCCCTTGCACCCTCGGGTTACCGAGTTCCGCGACACCGATATGGCCGCGCTCCTCGCCCATTTTGAGCTACCTGCCCATTGGGGCCCTGATCTCCAGGGTCTCGTTCGGCATCGGCATGGTGCCCCTGGGGAGGCCATCATCCGCGCCGGCGATCCAGGCGAGTCCCTGTTCACGGTACTGAAGGGTTCCCTCCATGTCGTCCGCCCCGTGGAACGCCAGGACCCCTACCCTGGCCTCTTCTGGGAAAACCTGGCCACCCTTCAACCCGGGGACCTCTTCGGTGAAGCCTCCCTCCTCACCGGCGCCCCCCGGAGTGCCACCGTCGTTGCTGCGACGGCCGTGGAGCTCGTGGAGATTTCCAAGGCGGCCTTTGAGACCTGCCTCACCCGCGACCCGCAGGTGGTGGACCGTCTTGCCGACCTCATGCTCCGGCGAAGCCAGTCCACGGACGCCGCCACGACCCAAGCGCTGCCCAGCACCAGGGACCAGTTCCTCGCCCAGATCAAAGGCTGGTTCAGGCTGGCCTGAGCCATGGTGGAACCCTTGTTGGAGTAGGCGTTCAGGGGCGGCCTGAATTCTCGTGCAGACCTGGAACCTTTCAGCCCCAATCTGGAATAAGCTCGGCATTCTGCACAATCTCAATCTCCGTTTAGTCGGGTAGGCCGGGGTGGTTGCACACCTCGGCCCCCCACAGAT
>CAZPUI010000526.1:0-4150 GCA_964589695.1 uncultured Solibacteraceae bacterium
CCATCGTCATCGAGCAGACCCCCCGCGGCGAGCGCAGCTACGACATCTACTCCCGTCTGCTCAAGGACAACATCATCTTCATGGGCACGGCCATCAACGATGATGTGTCCAATGCCGTGGTGGCCCAGATGCTCTTCCTGGAGAGCGAGGATCCGGAGAAGGACATCCAGATCTACATCAACAGCCCCGGCGGCAGCATCACCTCCGGGCTGGCCATCTACGACACCATGCAGTTCGTGAAGAACGATATCGTGACCTACTGCATGGGCCAGGCCGCCTCCATGGGCGCCTTCCTGCTGGCAGCGGGCACCAAGGGCAAGCGCTACGCCCTGCCCAACAGCCGCATCATGATCCACCAACCCTCCGGCGGGGCCCAGGGCATGGCCTCGGACATCGAGCGCTCCTTCAACGAAATCCAGCGCCTGAAGACCACCCTGGCGGAGATCTTCGCCAAGCACACGGGGCAAACCGTCAAGAAGGTCACCAAGGACCAGGACCGGGACTTCTTCATGAGCTCCGCCGAGGCCCTGGAGTACGGAATCATCGACAAGGTGCTCACCGAGCGCCCCTGACGCTGATCCCATGAGGCCTCGGGAGCGGGTGGAAGCCTGGGTGGAGGCTTTCAACAGGGCCGATGCCGAGGCTTTGGCTGGGATGTACACGGAGACGGCCATCAACCACCAGGTGGCGGAATCCCCCGTGGAAGGACGCACCGCCATCCTGGCGATGTTCCGGGCGGCCTTTGCCACCGCGCCCATGGTGTGCCTTGTGGAGAACCTCTTCGAGGATGGCGAGTGGGCCATCCTGGAGTGGCGGGATCCCCTGGGCCTTCGCGGATGCGGCTTCTTCTGGGTGGTGGAGGGCCTGATCGTCTTCCAGCGGGGCTACTGGGACAAGCTGTCCTTCCTGCGGCAGCACGGTCTGCCGATGCCGGGTTGATTCAAGGACATCCGTGGAGGTCCGAGAGGCTGCCTCTTGCCATTCTCGAACGCCTTGGAAGCCCATACCGAAGGTCATGGAAACCCTCCCACCCTCTCACGACGATTGGCCCCCGGAGCAGGTGGAACAGGCACGTCGCTGGATGGACATCTGGCAGGGCGCGGGCAAGACTGGGTGGATCTGGAGCGGATCCTGGTCCGTCAGGCAGGGCAACTGGACTGGGCGCACAACCTTCACCATCTGCAGCCCCTGGTGGAGCTGAGGCGGACGCCCGAAGTGCTTGAACGACTGGCGGATTTGCGAAAGGCTGCCCCCGGTCCGATGGGACCAAACCCTTTCTAGGACATGCGTTCAGATCCCTCCTGCGGCACTGTGCAGTTGCGCTAATCCGGTAAGGCTTCCAGCCGGTAAGGGCACGATGGATAGCTTGACGCTTGGATGACGGCTCCCCATCAGCCCGCACTCCACCTTGGCCCCCCTCCGTGTCAGGATGTCGCCCATGAGCACCTTCGCAACCCTCCTTGACGATCTTCTGCAGGCCCGCCCGGGACAGGTCCTGGCGACCCTGGTCCAGGTGAACGGCAGTTCGTACCGCCGCCCCGGGGCCCGCATGCTCATGGACCTGGAAGGCATTCGCCAGGGGGTTCTCAGCGCGGGCTGCCTGGAAGCCGACCTCCTGGCACGGGTGGCGGGAACCCTTGCGAAGGGTGAGCCCCAACGCGTCCGCTACGACCTGGGGGCCGAGCTGGACCGCATCTGGGGAATGGGCATGGGCTGTGGGGGCACCGCCGAGGTCCTCCTCGTGCCGATCACGGAAGGCGCCGACCTGGCCTGGGCCCAGGCCGCCCGGGGGGCCGTCCTCGCCCGGCGGTCCGGGGTCCTGGTGACGACCTTCGGCGCACCCGCCGCTGACCTGGTGGGCCAAACCACGTGGTGGGAACCGTCCTTGGCGGAAACGGTGCTGTCCACCACGCACCTCGAGGCGGCACGTCGGGCCCTGGCCACGGAGAAACCCATCACCCTGGTTCAGGAGGGGGTTGCCACGCTGGTGGAGCCCGTGCTGCCGACGGTGGCCCTCTGGATCTTCGGGGCGGGCGAGAACACCCGACCCTTGGCCTCCTTGGCCGTCCAGTTGGGCTGGGAGGTGGGCGTGCTGGACCACCGCCCGGCCCTGGCGGCGCCCGAGCGGTTTCCCGGCGCGCGGCACGTGCATTCAGGGGGCTTCCACAACCTGGCCGACAGACTCACCGCGGATGCCCGCAGCGCGGGGGTGGTGATGAGCCATGTCTTTGACCCTGACAAGGTCATGCTCCGGCACATGCTGAACACAGACCTGCCCTACGTGGGTCTGCAGGGCAACCGCCTGCGCACCGCCAAGCTCCTGGCGGAGCTGGACCAGGAAGGCCCGGTGCTCACCGAGGCCCAGCGCCTTCGGCTCCACGCCCCCATGGGGCTGGACCTGGGGGCGGGTTCGCCGGAAATCATTGCCCTTTCCGTGCTCTCCGAGATCCAGGCCACCCTCAATGGCCGCGCCGCCCTGCCCCTGAGGGAGCTCCAGGGCTCCATCCACGGATGAACCTCCCCGCCCTGGTTCTCGCCGCCGGGGCATCGACGCGCCTGGGGTTCCCCAAACAGGCGGTGCGGGTGGAGGGGGAACCCCTGCTCCGAAGGACCGCCCGCATGGCCCTGGCGGCGGGCTTTGACCCGGTCACGGTGGTGCTCGGCGCCGCCCGGACCTCCTTGGCCCCCCTCCTGGACGGGTTGCCCCTTCGCATCCTGGACAACCCCCACTGGGCCGAAGGCATGGCGTCCTCGCTCCGGGTGGGGGTGGCGAACCTGCCACCGGAGGCGGAAGGCCTGTTGGTGCTGGTCTGCGACCAGGTGCGCCTGGACCCATCGGTTCTGGGGGAGCTCCGCGAGGCCTTCCACCGGAATCCCCAGCGGCCCGCCGCCTGTGTCTATGGGGGAAGGCGCGGTGTGCCGGCCATCTTTCCGAACTCGGCCTTCGGCGCTTTGGCGGCCCTGAAGGGCGATGGGGGGGCTCGGGCACTGCTGCGGGAAGGGGCGGTGAGCGAGGTGCCCTGGCCGGAGGGGAAGATGGACCTGGATGTGCCGAGGGATATGGAGCTTATTTAGGGCGGGCGCCACCGTGGGGGGCCGCGTGAGTTATGCAAGGCGCGCGCTCCTGCGAAGCACCGCTTTCCAGGGCCGACGATCCCACCACTCCAGGCTCAGTGCGGCGGGGCCGCACGTGTTCCACCGTCTCGAGTCGGCCAGATCCTGGTCTGGAAGGTCGGATTCGCGCACATCCCGTCCGGTGGCCCCGTTCGAAACGACGCGTGATCGAACTCCGCCACCTGAATGGCTTCGCGCGATGAACGACATGGGTTCTGGTCGCGTCAAATCTCCAGGAAGATCCCCTGGGCCAGTTCCACCCTCCCGCTGAAGTTGATGGCATTGGTCTGGCGGCGCATGTAGGTCTTCCATGCGTCAGAGCCACTTTCACGACCGCCGCCCGTCTCCTTCTCCCCCCCGAAGGCCCCACCGATTTCGGCGCCGCTGGTGCCCATGTTGACATTGGCGATGCCACAATCGCTGCCCACCACGGACAGGAAGCGTTCGCATTCGAGCACATCGTTGGACACGATGGAACTGGAGAGGCCCTGGGGCACGTTGTTCTGGATGGAGATGGCTTCCTCGAAGGTGCGGTACTTGAGGACGTACAGGATGGGCGCGAAGGTCTCTTCCTTGACCATGGGCAGGTCGGGGGAAACCTCGGCCAGGCAGGGGCTTACGTAGCAGCCCCCCGGCAGATCCAGGGGCTCCCCGCCATAAAGGATGCGCCCGCCCTGGGCCTTGAGGGTGGCGATGGCCTGCTGCAGGGTGGCCACCGCCGCGCGGTCCACCAGGGGGCCCATGAGGGTGGACGCCTCGCGCGGGTCTCCGATCCGGGTCTGCGTGTAGAGGCTGATGAGTCTTTGTATGAAGGTGTCGTACACCGCTTCATGGACAATCACACGCCGGGTGGAGGTGCAGCGCTGCCCGGAGGTTCCGATGGCTCCGAAGTAGACCGCCTGCAGCGCGATGTCCAGGTCCCCCTTGTGGCTCACGATGGTGGCGCTGTTGCCCCCCAGTTCCAGGATGGTCTTGCCTAAACCCGCCGGGACCAACTGGCCGACGTTCCTGCCCCCTTCCCAGGACCCGGTGTAAG
>CAZPUI010000527.1:0-4132 GCA_964589695.1 uncultured Solibacteraceae bacterium
GCATCCTCCAGGGTGGGTTCCACCTCCACATCGGGGATGAGGCCCACGCCGAAGAGGCGCGTGCCATCCAGATTGTCCACGCGCATGCCCGTGAACATCATCTGCAACCCGTTGGCGTTGACCCCCCCGAAGAGGTTCAGTCTGGAGACGTTGCCGTTGCACCCTTGGGTGCGGGTTCCCACCAGGGTCCCGGCATGGCTGTATGCAAAGAAGCCACCAAAGGTCTCACCGGAGGACCGGTTTGCGCGATGGGTGATCAGGATGGGGTGGCCGGGAAGCTTGAGGCCTTGGGTGGGGTCACGGTAGCCCACATCGTAGGCCTGGGCCGCCTGCTGGAAGGGGAGGGGTTGGAGAAAGACTTGGTAGCGTCCACTCACCAGGCTGGGCAGGGCCTCCAGATGCTCGGCCATCTCGAAGGGATTCCCGGTCCCCCCAACCCTGGGATCCAGGATCAGGGCCTTGGCCCCTGCCAGGCGCTTCGCCAGGGCTTCAAAATCCTGGGTGGCATTGGTGTGCAGATAGAAGATCCCGGGTGCCAGTTCGGTCCCATTGGCGAGGGGCTCGTTGTACCGCGTCGCTCGCAGCCGGTTCACATCCGCGGTGCCGTAGTTGAAACTGGCCGAGACCGTGGTGCCATCGGGTTTCAGCAGGTTGAAGGCAATCTCGGTTCCGAAGGCAGCCACGTACAGACGTCGGGCGACATAAAAGGCCCGCTTTTCGGGGGCGTGGGGCACCAGCTGCACGGCGGCCTCCATCCAAGGTCCAATGCCTACGCCATCGATGGCCAGGATGACATCCCCCCGCCCCACACCCTTGGCCTGGGCCTCGGGCAGCACGGACACCACGGCCACCTTGCCCTCCACCCATTCCGTCAGGAAAGGAAGGAAGCCCGTCCCCCCTTCGAACTCACCCAGGATGGAATCGGTGTGGGCGTCCTGGAAGGGGGCCACCATCCGACGCAGCACCCCCACCATTTTGGCGCGGGTGGTGGCGGTTTCGCAGGCGGTCAGGGCCTCCCCCAGGACGGCTTCCCGGTCAAAGGCGGTGGCCGGGCTTTGCCCGGATACCGCGTGGGGAGCACGAGGGAGCGGACGGTCCCCCTCGTTCATGCCAGCCCCAGCCCACACCATATTGGGCGAGAAGTGGACCATGGCATTCCAGACATAGGCCGCGGCCGCCATCCTGGCATGGGGATCCTCCAGGCCTCTGGGCCCTCCGGGTGCGGGGGCCACCCCCGACGGAAGGCTATGGCCGCCCGTGGCAGGAAGCACCAAGGGAAGGTCCAAGGTGAGGCCTGCCCCCAGTTCAACCCTGAGTTCTCGGTGGGAGGGAAAGCCGACCTGGTCCGCCCCTTCGGCCCGGAAACGGCGCTCCGTGAGATATTCCGCACCCTCAAGCGAACCGTAAGTGTCGGTGAAGGCCTTGGCGTCCAGGTACCCGAAGTGCACCCAGGCGACCTTCTGGTCGGCGGGTGGGGGCACGGCTTGGGCCCTCTGGCCATTGAGCCCCACCGTGGGCGCAGGGACGTGCACCAAGGTCCGCAGTCGCTGGGCCAGCTCCTCCTGGGTCCGGCTCGCGTCAGCGGCGCGGAAAAGGGCAGGGCCAAAAGCGTCCCAATCCGTGGCCGCAAGCCCATCAGAGGGGTGGTAGAAGCGCAGGAGGCCCACCAGCTTGGCCGTGGCCACCCGGGCCTCCAGCGCCGTGACGAGAGGCCCCACGGGCACGGGGTTGCCATTGGGTGTCGACCCGCCTCCACAGGCGAGGAAGGCCAGGGTCAGGAGATGGACCAGTAGGGCGCGTCGTTGCATGGGACACCGGACAGGACGTGGGAGGGTTGGGGATGACACTCCATGGCGCGGAACCAAGGATGTGGCTGATTCCGGAATCAATTCATGCATTAGACTCGATTTTTTAGATTAACACAATACTTTTGTCTCGTGAAAAACGATTATTCTGGAATGTATATACATCCCCCGTCCAATGCCAAAATCGGTCGCTTGGTCTCCTCCAAAGGTGTGGCCTCCCTCCGGCTGGCATCACTTCGACAAGCCATGACACATCCGCCCCAAAGAGGGCATAGGGTGGCTGCACCCCCCACCTTTCGAGGTTGCCATGCCCCCCCGAACCGCCCCCGCTGGCCCCGGCCCCTTCAACGCAATGGGGGATCAACCATGATGCCCTTGGATCCCGAGTCCCCCCTGGGAACGATCGCGCTTCGCCAGGCACGGTCCGAGGTCACCTCCTGCGGGCCCTGGACATCAGCCGCAGCAATCCCGGTCTCCGCGCCCTGCGGGTGGGGTTGCTGTCCAGGCTGCTGGCCACGGAAGCCTGGAATGCAGGGACCTGGGATGCCCCGACCTACGCCCGGCTACTGGAAGCCAGGGATGAAGCCCTGCGTGCCAATCCCGACCGCCTGGAGCCCCCGGAGCACGTGATCAAGGCCGCCGAGGCGGGGGCGGAGTATGCGGTGCAGCATGGGGGGGACCCCACCCCCTTCTGGCGAGAGGTGCGGCAAACCTGCGAGGCTGCCCTCAAGGTGGATCCCGGCCACCCCGACTCGCTCATGGCCTTGGCCTCCACCGCCTGGCAGGAGGGCAAACGCCAGATCACCCTGGGGCAGGATCCCCTGCCCTCCCTGCGGAAGGCGCGGTCCCTCGCGGAGGAGGCCCTCCGGCGGAGGGCCACGGTGGCGGAACACCTTACCCTCGGCATGATGCTCCTGGAGTTGGGAAATGCGGAATCCAGCCTGGGTCTGAAGGGACTTGCCAACACCGAGGCCGCAGTGGCGGCCTTCAAGCGCACCACGGAAATGGCTCCCCTGGAGACGGAGCACTGGGTGAACCTGGCCATGGCGCTGGAACAGCTGGAGGCTGCCAGGGCCGACGGACACACGGAAGGAAGGCCGGGGTTGGATCGGGCAGAGGCGGCCCTCGCCCAGGCCCTCCAGCTCGAGCCCAACAACTTCTATGCCCACCGCACGGCAGCCACGATTGCACTCCACCGCGCCCATCTCGCCCTCGCCAGCGGAGGTGACCCCTTCCCCCACCTGGAACACCTGCGGAACGCCGGCAACAAGGCGCTTGCCTCCATGCAGGGCGGTGACCCCAACCTCTGGCTTGCCCTGGCGGAAGGCTGGGTGCTCACGGCGAAGGTACGGGGCCAATCCCACCCAGGCTTCCGAGAGGCGGTGGAGGAGGCGCAGAAGGCCGCCCGAGCCCTGGAAGGATTCCACCTCTATCCCAAACATGTGAAGAAATTTCGTCGCGCCCTGCGGGAACTGTCCACACCGAAAAAATGAATCCATCGCCGAGGACCTGCGGTCAGGGCATCCCTACCACCCGAGGTGGGACCACCGAGCACGGTCTGCTCCGGCCTCTCCAGGTGGAGCCCAGACGTTCCGGGCCGCCGTGACGCAGCCCACCCTGCGCCTGCCTTGACGCACATCAAGCCCAATGCAAAAAAAGGCAAATTTAGAATCTATCGGCGATTCCCTGGGTCGCCTACATTGACCCATCGTGCCCGATGGCACCCCAGGGATGATCCGTGGATACTCGTCGAAAACTCACGCTCCTGGCCCTGCTCGCCAGTGCCCTGGTGGGGGCCCTGGCTGCCTCCGGAGGCTATACCTTTGTCACCGCCCACGGGACTTCGTACCTTTCCGAGGATCCCAAGGTGTGTGTGAACTGCCACATCATGCGCGACCAGTACGATGGCTGGCGCCACGGAAGCCACCATGCGGTGGCCACCTGCAACGACTGCCACCTGCCCCAGGGCAATGTGGCCGCAAAGCTCTTCGTCAAGGCCAGCAACGGCTGGCACCACAGCAAGGCCTTCACCACGGGCGGCTTCCCCGATCCCATCCGCATCAAACCCAGCAACGCGGAGGTGCTGGAAACCAACTGCCGCCGATGCCATCGCGAGCTTACGGGTGAACTCACGGCCCACGGCACCCTGGGCGTGCCTTCCGATCCCGAACGCAAGGCCGACCTCTTCGGCTGCGTCCGCTGCCACAACGCCGTGGGCCACGGCCCCCGCCACTGAATCCGAACCCCCTTGGAACAACCCATTTCCGACACCAAGCGCCCCTTCCCCGAACCCACCCCCATGAAACTCGGCCTGGTCCCCCCCCTCC